>CAZARO010000226.1:3743-7449 GCA_964487165.1 uncultured Solibacteraceae bacterium
GCACATCGACGTTCCGGTGGCCCAGAAACTCGGGCCACCGACGCGGGAAACCCCAGCGATGACGGCAGTCGAGGAATGCCACAGCTACTTCCCCTCGGCGATCTTCCGGAACACCGTGACCTCGCGGCCCCGCCCGAGTTTCACAATCTCCAGGTCGCCCGCCTTGGTCATGGACATCAGTGCCAGGGAGATGCTGGCCTTGCGCTGGCGCTCGAACTCGGGGTGGTTGAACTTGGGATCGCCGTGCCCCCGATGCGTGACGCTGGCGGTGTACACGTCGATGACCGTGAATGGTGCCGGCGGCAGCCCTTTGACGTACTCGCGCACGCGCTGCATGCCCACGTAGTGCTTGTCGCCGCCCGCCCCGTTGTTGCCGTTGGGCACGGCTACGCCGTTCTGGACTGCCATCCCGACGACAACGTCGCGCATCAACTCCTGCGTCGCCGGGTCTTCCAAGAGGTAGTACATCGACTCCAGCTTGGCGATTTTCTGTTCTTGCACTTCCGCCTCGCGCAGCAAGTTGTCGCGCGCCTCCTGGACTTCGGTGATTTTTTCGAGGATATTTTCAAGCACGTCCATCGAATCGCCTCCTTCCTCACGCAGTGAGCCCGGCCTGCGGCGACTTGGCTGCTGCCGGTTGGCTGTGCTCCACAAATGCCGGCGGCGGGTCGGTAAATCTGCGATTGCCCGCCACCGGCTCCCCCAACTACTTCGTCCGCGCTCCCGCCAGTACCGCGATGCCGGTCTCCTGCGCGACGCGCGCCAGGATCTCGCGCAGCGCGTCCTCGATGAACTTGTGCGGCCGGACCATCTCGTACCAGAAGGTCAGCTTCGATTCCTGCAGCCGCCAGCGCAGACGCACCGGGATGCGGTATGCCGGCCCGTTGGTATGAATCGAAATGCCCAGCACGAACTGCTCGGGGATTTCGATGGTGCCCTTCTGGGCGGCGCCGCGGATGGTCTCGTCGAACTGGAACTGAATCTGGCCGTTGGCGAGGCGCACGCCGGAGGAGAACTCGACGGAGCGCTTCGCTTCGAACGTGAGCGCCACCTGGAGGAGTTCCGCGCTATTCGGTTCGACCACGTCCGGCAGATTCTCTTCCAGGAAGCGCGCGAAGTCGACCTGGGTCATCTGCTTGCGGTTGCCGGCCAGCCACGTCTTGAACTCCTCGCTGCGGCGCGGCTTGAACCCGGCGTTGTGGGTGCACCAGGAGGCCTCGTCGGTCCCGTGGTAGTCGAGCACCGCCGTAAACTGCTCCTCGTCGCCGTTGAAAAAGATCCGCGAAACGTCGAGGACCTTGAAGTCGTTGAGATATGCGATGAAGCTGTCGGCGTCCTGCAGGGCGACTTCCTCCCTGATCCGCAACGGACGCTCGAGGAACGCCTCGAGCGATTCCAGTTGATAGCCCTTCGGCAGGACCGCATAGGCGGCCAAATTCTTATCCACCGCGAGCGGCGACTGCGGGCCAGCCAGAGCGACGCCCGCCGCGAGGGCGGCTTCAGTGTCGCCCTTCCGTCCCGGCTCGTGAATGTCGGTGTTCCGATAATCGTTTCCCATGGGTTAGATGACCTCCTTCAGTTCCTTCGGCTGCTCGATGTCCACAACCCGCAGGGGAAGCGTCTGCTGCTGCGGATCGTTACGGACGAGTTGGTTGTTGTCGTCGAGGTAGAAGACCGTCTGGCGCCGGGACGCCTCCGGCAGCTTGGCCTTCACCTTGGACTTGACCATCACGACGTCGGTATTCCCCTTGGAAGCCGGCGTGACGCTGATCGTCAACGTGACCTCGCCACCCTTGCCGACTTCGCGGACCGAGGTGTTGAGCGCGTGCAGCGCGGCGGCGAACTCGTTCACCGTCGCGCCGTTATCGATTTCATAAATGCTCTTCGGAAACATGCGATTCTCCCATCGACGCCGGCCAGCACTACTCGTTGGTCGGGCTAATATCCACGCGCTCGGCGATGGATTCCGCCAGCTTGCGGAATTCGACCGCGCGCGCCACCTCCTCGGCCGAGAGTTTCCGGACGAAGTTCAAAACCGCCGTGCCATACTTCTGGTGCTGGGCGTTGGTCGATTCCTTCAGGTCGATCCGCAGGATGCACTGGTGGTACTGCACGCCCTGCGTGACCAGCTTCAGGAAGAACTGCCGGACGGCCTTGAGGCTCGTCGGCGGGAGGCTCACGACCTCCAGGAACATCGACGACCCGCGCAGAATGAAAAGCTGCTTCGACTGCTTGCAGGCCTGCGCGCCACTATCGGGCGCCGACTCCCACTGGGCCATCGGACACTTCCGGCATTCGCCGCCCAGGTTCACGCCGGCCTTGGCAATTCCGGTGATGCCGTCCATCGACGAGCAATCCGGCGGCTGGTTCGTGATGTCCTTGCCGGGGTAATATGCCCGCGTGTCCCGCGCGAACACCACCACGCCTTCGATGGACTGCGCGGTCTGGTGACCTTCGAGCGTCGGGATCTTCCAGAGCGCCTCGCCATTCACCGGCCTGATGCGCGGCAGATCGAACTCCGTAATGCTGCCGGACGCGATGTTGACGGCAAAGGCTTCACGAACGGCCGCCGCTTCTTCTTCCGTCACCAGCAACGCTGCCGGCGCCGGACTGCTTTTCGTTAACTCCTGCGACATAAAACTCCTTTCACTTGGTGGTCTTGCTGCTCCTGGTGCTGCTCAGTTTGTGGAGCAGAGAGATTCTCAGAACCGGCTGCAGCGCCGACGGCAGCGCGGCGCGCAGATCGGCTTCGGTAACGATCCGACCGTCCCGCCTGGCTGTGTCCTTCAATTCCTTCCAGAGCTCCCGCACGTAACTGGTGAGCGAATTGGTGTTGTAGTTTTCGGCAACGTACTGCCCCAACTCCGACTCCTTGAGAGCGCCCACCACCTCGCCACGGTCGTTGATTGGGCTGGCATACACGTCCTGGTAGATAGACAACGTGCGCGTCATACCGTCGGCCTCGACGGCCATCGACGGCACGCCGTCCTCGATGAAGAGGGGAATAATGATCTGCTCCAGTTCGTCGAGCCGCTGGTTCGCCGCCTTCAGTTCGGCGTCGAGATCCTTCTTCTTCTTCTCCAGGGACACAAATTCCCTGAGCGGTTCCATGTTCATAACCGATCTGTCCTTTAGTTCTTGATTTCCGAGAGAATTGCTTCGACTACCTCGGCGCGCTTTTCGAGCGCCCGCATAATCTTCACGTCCACCGTTCCCTTGGCAACGAGGTGGATGTGGGTGACGGGCTTCTCCTGCCCTGGCCGGTGCGTGCGCGCCTTCGCCTGCTCGTACTTGCCCAGCTTGAAACCCGTGGAATAGAAAATCGAATAGCGGGCGCGCGTCAAATCCACGCCCTCGCCGCCGGAGTCGATCTGCACCGCCAGGACCTGCGCCTCGCCGGCCTGCCACCGCGCGATCTCGTCCCGGCGGCCGGAGAGCTCAAGCGACTTCAAAGCCGTCTCGTTGGCCGCGCCCACCTGGACGCACGCCTCGTGGATCGCATCCAGGTCGGCGTGGAACCGCCCGAACACCACCACCGGCTCGTCCGATCCGATATCCTCCAGCGTGTCGGCCAGCAGCTTGAGTTTGGCGGAATCGACGCGGTGCACCACGGCGTCGTCGGTCGGCACGCAGCCGCCGGTGACCTGCTGCAGCCGGAGTAACTTCACCATCGCGTTCGCCGCCGTGATGGTCCCGTCCTTCACGT
>CAZARO010000227.1:0-7427 GCA_964487165.1 uncultured Solibacteraceae bacterium
CTGGCGGCTATGGACGGCCGATACATCACTGTGGCCCGTACGGCGGCGGTCTCCGCCGTGGCGCTGCGGCGGCTGGCCCGCCAGGGCGCGCGCAGGCTCGCGATTGTCGGCACCGGGGTGCAGGCGGCGAGCCACCTGCGCGCCTTTTCGCTGATCTGGAAGTTCGATGAAGTGCGCTGCTGGAGTCCGACCGCGGCCAACCTCCGCGCGTTCGCCAATGCGCACGCCAAAGTGCAGCCGGAGGAAAGCGCCGAGGCGGCGGTCCGCGGAGCCGATGTAGTGCTGCTCGCCACCGCGTCGCCGACTCCCGTGCTGTGGAACGATTGGCTCTCGGCGGGAGCCTGCGTGATTTCGGTGGGCGCGTGCCGGCCGCATCAGCGAGAAATGGATCCGCTCCTGGTGGCGCGCGGGCGCGTGATCGTAGACAGCCGCGCAGCGGCCTTGAAGGAAGCCGGCGATCTGGTGATGGCCATGGCGGAGGGCCACTTCGGCCCCGATCATATCGCCGGTGAGTTGGGCGAGGTACTCGCGGGGCGCGTCGCGGGCCGCACCGCCGAAGATGAGGTCGTCATTTTGAAACCGCTGGGGCAAGCAGTGGAAGATGTGGCCGCGGCCCAACTGGCGTACACAAGGGCGGTGGCCATGCGCCGGGGGGTGCCGCTTGACTGACTGCGTAGTGGTGGGCGCGGGCGTGTTCGGCAGTTGGACCGCGCTGCGGTTGCGCGAATCGGGCCGTTCCGTGGTGCTGGTGGATGCATACGGAGCGGGGAATGCGAAGGCCAGCTCGGGCGGCGCGTCACGAGTGATCCGGCTGGGATACGGCGCCGACGCGATTTACACGCGCTGGGCGATGCGCTCGCTGACGATGTGGAAGGAACTCTTCGAGCGCGCCGGCCGCGGCGATTTGTTCCAGCATACCGGCGTTCTGTGGACCGCTCGCCACGGGCACCCATATGGCGAAGGCACGCTCGAAACTTTTCGCAGGCTCGGCGTTGCCCATGAGGCGCTATCGGCGGCCGAAGTGTGGCGGCGCTATCCCACGCTACGATTCGCGGAGGAAATTATCGGCATCTTCGAGCCGGAAAGCGGCGCCTTGCTGGCCAACCAGGCGGTTCGGGCGGTGGCGCAAGAGGCGGCACGCCTGGGCGTGGAAGTGTTGGATGGTGCGGTGGTGCCTCCGGCGGAAGGAACGCGGCTTGCGCGCATCGCGATCGACGGCGGCCGCACGATCGAGGCCGCGACTTTCGTTTTCGCCTGCGGACCGTGGCTGCCCAAGCTCTTTCCGCAAGCTGTGGGACGGCGGATTCGAGTAACGCGCCAACCGACTTTTTATTTCGACGCGCCGGCCGTGGATTTGCCCGTCTGGATCGACTTCACCGACCCTCGCGGCGGCTACACCATCCCGCCGGTCGCCGGGAAGGGATTCAAACTGGCGCTGGATCGCCACGGCGCGCCTTTCGACCCCGACAGCGGCTCGCGCGCGGTCACCGAAGAGGAGGAGGCGGCGGCGCGGGCATTTCTGGCCGAGCGGTTTCCGGCCCTAGCCGATGCCGCCGTGAGGGAGACCGAGGTCTGCCAGTACGAAAGCACTTCGAGCGGCGATTTTCTTATCGATCGCCATCCCGCGATGGCCAACGTGTGGCTGGTGGGCGGCGGTTCGGGACACGGATTCAAACACGGGCCGGCAGTCGGCGCGTACGTCACGGAACTGCTGGACGACGCGGATAGCGAGCCACGATTCTCGTGGCGGAGCAAGCTGGAAACGGCCGCGCGATCGGTGTACTGAATCGCCGGGGCACAGCTGACCCGATGCTAACTACACGACAGTCGTTGATCGCTGCGCGATCAAACCGCTTGCTTACGCGCGCGGCGCAGTATGCGCCTCTTACGGAGCCGTGACCGTCATCTTGCTTACGCGCGCGGCTCAGTATGCGCCTCTGTTACAGAGCCGTGACCGTCAGGGAGCGGATGCGCAAATACTGATGACGCTCTTTTTAGTACGGCTCCCCGGGCAGCGGCGGCAGAACCGGCGTGATCTTGCCCCAGCCCTGATCCTTAGCAGTCTTCATATCCTTGAGCAGTTCTTCCGGCAGCTTGTCCTTCAGCTTCGGACGCCCCGCCTGGTTGGCCAGCTCCCAGCCGACCGCGGCCACGGTCTTCGACACGGTCTGGATCTCGTGGTAGTCGATCTTCTCCGGCGTGTCGGTAGGCTGGTGATAGTCCACGTGCAGGCCCACCGTGAAGAAGGCGATCGGAATCCCCATTTTGGCGAAGTTGTAATGGTCGCTGCGATAGAAAATGCGCTGCCCGCGCGGTTGCGGACCCAGATTATCGTGAGTGGCATCGGGCGCGGTAGCGTCGTAGAAATGATCGATCTTGAGTTTCTGATAGTTGTTGTTGACCCCTTCGATGGTATTCTCCAGGTCGTCGCTTGAAATGTTCGGGCCCACCAGCAAAACGCCGCCCGGGTCCACCAGGACGTGCTGTGGGTTGTCATCCACGGAATTCGGATTCTTGGTGCGGCCGATCATATCCATGTTGAGGTCGGCCACCACCTTGCTGAGGTCGATCGGCGGGAATTCGGTGAAATACTGCGAACCCCACAGTCCGCGCTCTTCGCCGCCATTCCACAGGAAGATGATGCTGCGTTTGGGGCGCATGCCTTTGGCGGCGCCTTCTGCGTAAGCGTGTGCCACACCCAGCAATCCGGTAGAGCCGGAGCCATCGTCATCGGCGCCGTTGTTCACGTTGTGGCCATCGGGAAGCGGCGCGCTCAGGCCGATGTGGTCGAGGTGCGCGCTCATCACCACGAACTCGTCTTTCAGCACCGGGTCGCTGCCCTCCAGGATGCCGACCACGTTTTCGGCGTGGCCCGCTTGGTTGTGAACTCCGAGGTGGATGGTGAGCTTCTTGACGGAATTGAAGTCGAAGGTGTCCAGCTTGGCGTTCGTCTCGGTGGCGCTGAAGGCCTGCGCACCGCTCACCTTCTCGCCCTGGAAGAGCGCGTTGGTGAACTCCATTCCCAGAGTCACGTTGGGCGCTGCCGGGCAGGCCGGCGTGGCACGGAACTTGACCGGAGTGTAGGGCGGGCCGTTCAGCCCGGCGCCGCCGCGTCCGCCCGCGCCGCCGCGCCCGCCGCGGCCGGCATTTGGATATGCCATGGCGGTAGCCGCCTGGAAGTTGGCCACGGTGGCCACTGCCAGCGCGCCGTTCTTGTAGGCGTACTGTTCGGGAGTCCAGTAATCTTTGCACGCTTCGCCCAGCGCATCGGAGGCAGCGGCTCCGCCCCCACCGCGTCCGCCACGGCCAGATGCCTGCGCGGCGGCAACTTCCGCCGGCAGGCCCGCCACCACGATGATCTTGCCCTTCACGTCGACGCCCTTGTAGGGGTCCGCGCCGGTCTTCTCGACGACGTATCCGTTACCGGCGAAAACCAGGTTGCCGTTTACGTCCAGGCTTTCCGGAATGGCTCCGCCGCGTCCGCCACCACCACCTCCACCGCCGAAACCGGCAGCCGCGCCGAAGGTCCAATCTTTGCCGTACTCGAAGGCCGTCGTGACCGGCTCGGAATTGCCGCGGCCGCCGCCCCGGCGTCCACCGCGAGCTCCGCCGCGTGCACCCCCAGCGGCATCACCCGCGCCCGCGGCGTCGGGAGGGCCGCCACCGCCCGGACCGCCGCGTCCGCCGCGTCCGAAAGCGGCTGGAGCGGGCGCCACCAGCGAGGCCTTGCTGTCTTCGGGGACAATTTCATGCGCCACCATTTCGATGGGCATCAGATAAGGCTGCAGCGGGCCGTTCGTGCCGCTGGTGCTGCCGCCCGGCTTCAAACCCCATTCGGCCAGATGGCTGGCCACGTAGAGCGCTGCCGTATCGTACCCGCGAGAGGGGAAATAGCGGCCCTCGAGCTGGTCGGAAGCCAGGAAGTAATCGTACACCTTCAACTCATCTTCGCTGATGGCGTCGGCGTTCCCATAAGTGGGCGCCGGCGCGGACTTAGCCGCCTTTTTCGATTGGGCGTGGGCTCGATCGGTTCCGGTGGTAGACAGTAATACATATGTGAGCGCCGCCGCGACGGCGCCAGTGACAAGAATCCTGCGCATAGACCCCTCTGAGTGTCCGAACTTGGGAGATAGGCTAGTGTAACGCGAAT
Source organism: uncultured Solibacteraceae bacterium (assembly GCA_964487165.1). Taxonomy (GTDB): domain Bacteria; phylum Acidobacteriota; class Terriglobia; order Bryobacterales; family Bryobacteraceae; genus PALSA-129. The sequence goes on from CAZARO010000227.1 coordinate 4,151, forward strand.
GGCACACTCACGTCACGTTATCCTGACCCTATGGTGAAGTGGCTGGTAATCGGGATCGGCGACATCACGCGCAAACGCGTGCTGCCGGCAATTCTCCAGGAGCCGCGCAGCGAATTGTACGCTCTGCTGACGCGCGACCCCGCCAAAGCGCAGCCCTACCGTGGCGCGCGCGTATTCACGGTGCTCGACGAGGCCCTGCGCGATCCCGCCGTGGACGCGGTTTACGTGGCGTCTCCGGTGGCGCTGCACGCTCCGCAGACCATCGCCAGCCTGCACGCCGGCAAGCATGTGCTGGGCGAGAAGCCGTCGGCGATGAATTATGCCGAAGCCGAATCCATGGCCGAAGCCGCGCGCGCCTGCGGCCGCCTGTGGGGCGTGGCCTACTACCGTCGCCTCTATCCCAAGCTGATACGCACGCGCCGGCTCATCGCCGAAGGCGCCATCGGGACACCGGTGCTGGCGGAGGCCAACTGCCATGGCTGGCTCCCGCCGCAGCAGCGGAGTTGGCTCTGGGATCCGGCGCTCGGCGGCGGCGGACCGCTCTACGACATCGGCTCTCACCGCATCGACGCGATCAATTTTCTTTTCGGGCGTCCGGCGCGGGCCACCGGACTGCTATCGAACGCGGTGCACCAGTTGGGCGTGGAAGACTCCGCCACGGTGCTGATTGCCTACGCCACGGGCGCCCGCGGAATGGTGGATGTCCGCTGGAATTCGCATGTCGATCGCGATCAGTTTCGCGTCATCGGGACGCATGGCGAGATCCTTCTCGACCCGCTGAACGGGCCGGCGCTGCGGTGGGCCGGGCGCGAAGAACTCTTGCCGGCGCATGCCAATCTGCACTTCCCGGCGATCGAAAACTTCGTGAGTGCGATGCTCGGCGGCGCCCCGCTGATGTGCCCCGGCGAAGAGGCGATATGGACCGACTGGGTGACTGAAGAAGTGATGCGGCAGGCTGGCCGGCGTTGACGCGAGGAACGGTTGCCCCGGTTCGGCTCCTCCGTAAGCCGAACCGGTGAAGTGAACGAGTAGGGAGCCGGTCAGACCTCTACTCCTTCACGAACTCCACGCGCCGATTCTGCGCGCGTCCTTGCGGCGTGTCGTTGGACTCGAGCGGCTTGGTGGCGCCGAGCCCATCGGTCGTCAAGCGAGCCGCGTCAATCTGGAACTCCGCTACCAGCACCTGCTTCACCGCCTCGGCGCGCCGCTTCGAGAGATCCAGATTGAGCGCCGCGTCGCCGGTGGAGTCGGTGTGGCCTTCGATCCGCAACTTCAGGCCCGCGTTGGCTTGCAAGCCCGCGGCGATCGATTTGATTACCGCGGCTGACTCTGGCTTCAGACGGTCGCTCGCGGTATCGAACAGAATGCCATAGGTGACGTAGCGACCGCTCGACATGATGGTATGGCTGAAATCGGGAGTCGATTCGGCGATCCGGACCATCCGGTAGTTGGTGTGTTTCTCATCGCCAAACTGGTTGTTCATCACCACCGCGTGATCCAGGTCCGGAAGCTCGACGTGATTCACGTCCATAATTTTCCGGCCGCCGATGTAAAGGCGTACGCGTCCGTTTTGTACCCAAATGGCGTGCTTGACGGGCCGGGTGCGGTCCACCGGAAATTCCGCATCCATCAGCCCCTCTTTAGCGGTTTGCGCGATCACGCGCACCGCGGAATCGCCGACCGTTCCAGTGGTCACATGCATAACATCTTCCGACCGATCTTTGTCCGGATAGAAGTACCAGATGAACTCACCGCCACCCTTTTCGTCGAAGCTCAATTCGGTCTCCACGGTGAAATTCTTGGGGAAATGCTGTAGGAGCGGCGTCATCAAGGTGCGGTAGCCCACGTTCAACTGGCGGACTGCACCGGCGGCCATCAGGGTCGGTGCGTTGCCCCGCACTTTCCAGTGGGGCGTTGAATCGCCGGGCTCCATGTCGGTGAAATCGTCGTAAAACAACTGCTTCTCCCCGGGGATGAAATCGTCCTTCAAGGCCGTGAAATCGGGTTGTCCCCCAGCTGCCGGAGCGGCGGCTGGATTGGCCCCCGGAGCGGCGGTGTCCGGTGCTGCCGGGACACTCGCGCCGGTGTTTCCGCCGGGGGGCGCACCTTCCTGGAACGCCGGCGCCGAGGTAGCCGGAGTGCCCGTCAGCGACGACAGCGGCGGGCCGTTGCGAGCCTTCGCGCCGAGGGTGATCACGCTGCCGGGATCGAATCGGATCTCGGGTGAATCGGCGGCGATTTCGATTACCGCGATGGAGGCCGCCGCGCCCACGCCCGCGCCTATGGCCGCGCCTTTCAAGCCTCCTGCCAGGCCTCCAATCAAACCGCCCGCTGCCGTTCCCGCCACTGCCTTGCCGGTGTTGTTGCCGCCCCGGCGAATGATGCGCCCTTCCTCATCCACTTCGGCCTGTCCTTTGGAATTGCGGAACGCCTTGATTTCCGTACTGACCGGCACCGGCTGGCCTCCATGCACCAGGGTTTCAAAACTGAAATTCAGCACCGACTCGCCATGAAACTTGCCTCCCGAGCGCACTTCCTTCACGGCGCCCTCCATGGTGTCGCCCTTCAGAACATCCGGTTGGACCACTCGCGCGAACACGCGGTCGCCCTTACGGCTGATTTTAGTGCCCAGCGGGCCCATCAGTTCCACCTTCATTTCCATTTCCTGGGCCAGCATCGCTCCGGGAAGGAGCAACGCCAGGCCTGCCACGGCGTAGCGAAGTTGCATGGCTATCTCCTGATTCCGCACTTGCTTCCGGCAACACGTCCCGGGACGCCTGCATGGGGACACGTACATAGAGATAACCGAGATTCGGGAAGATTTTGGTTCACAATTGCGGTCGAAACAAAAAAGAATAATCTAAACGGTTCCGATTATATGATTCGGAGTATGCTTGAGCGAGTATGACAAGCGAACGGTCTTCGGCGGCACTCCGGGCGCGTGCGTTTCGGTCGGTAACGGCACTCGCGATAATTGCGATCTACTTTGGCTTTGATTGGCCGCGGGCCTCCGCGGCCGGGCGAGACCGCCCCGAATCGAAGCTCCTGAGCGTGCCATTGAGTTTCGAACCGAACCAGGGGCAGTTGACCTCCACGGTTCAGTTTCTCTCGCGCGGTTCCGGCTACGCGCTATTCCTCACCCCCGGCAAGGTAGTCCTGAACCTGGAGCGGCAGCAGGCCCTCGACACCCTGCGCATGATCCTGATCGGGGCAAATCCCCAGGCCGTCGCAGTATCGCAGTCCCGGCAGCCGGGCGTGGTGAGTTACTTCATCGGCA
>CAZARO010000228.1:0-7427 GCA_964487165.1 uncultured Solibacteraceae bacterium
CATGTGGTTATTCACTATGTGACCACCTCTGTGGCTGAACGATTATTTTCAATGACTTAGGTCCCGGATGCAATGCCAAATCTATCCCCGAGGCGATGTTGCCCAGGGGCAGCCGGTGGGAAATAAGCTCCTCCACCGGCAATTCATCGCCGAATACCAGACTTGCAGATTCTTTTTGCAGCTCTACTGATGCACTATAGCACCCGAAAAGCGTGCGTTCACCTACACAGATGTCGGCGCCGGAAGCTTCGATTCGCTCCGTAGCCGACGTTTGCGCGAAAAGCAGCACACGCGCGCCCGGCCGCGAGCATGCCATGGCCTGATCGACGATGCCGGGAACCGAGGCCGCCACGATCACCAGGTCCGCGCCCCGCCCCTGGGTCAGCTTCTTGATCTCGTCGGCTACCGCCACCTGCCGCGGGTTCCAGGTGAAATCCGCTCCGCAGCGGGCCGAGACCGCCAGCCGCTCTGGTATCGCGTCGGTAGCGGCAATGCGCGCGCCGGAGCGATGGACCAGCATGGTGAACAGGAGACCGATGGGCCCTTGTCCCAGGATGGCCACAAATTCGCCGGGCTGGGGATCCGACTGCACCACCGCCTTCAGGCAGGTATTGAGCGGCTCTACCAGGGTGGCGCGCTCGAAAGAGACTCCCTCGGGGATGCGCTCCACGCCGCGCTCCGCGATCCAATCCATCACCCGCACGTACTGGGCGAATCCGCCGCCCGCCGGCTCAAACCCGGCCGTGATTCCAACCTTCTTATACACCGGGCACTGGGCGAAGAGCTTGCGCTGGCAATAGAAGCAGTCCAGGCAGGGAATATGATGGAAGGCCACCACGCGATCCCCCGGCCGGTACGCGGTAACGCCGCTGCCCACGGCGGCCACCACGCCGGCGGTCTCATGCCCGTAGATGCGCGGCGGCGCCAGCAGGTTGTGCTCGATCTTTTTGAGGTCGGTGTGGCAGATTCCACAGGCTTCCACGCGAATGAGAATTTCGCCCGGGCCGATTCGCGGGGTGGGAATCTCTTCTACGCCGACGGTACTCTGGCCGCGATACACTGCCGCGTGCATGGTGGCGGGCACAGTAGTATTCGGCTCAGAATCGACAGTCGGCAATGAACTCCCCCAGAGACCGTGCGGCCAGCACACAACGGCTGCGAAACCGGAACAACTCCGGAATCCTGACCCACGGACGGCGCAAACTCGAAGCTAAGATCTTCATTGTATCGAAATGGCCGTCGGAACGCAGTACCGCATTGAAATCATTGGCCATGGTCTCGCCCGCCAAATCTGTAACGGATTTGATGCAGAAGAACGGCGCCCCCAGCTTTTGGGCCCTTTGGGCCACTCCGGCGGCCTCCATTTCGACCGCGATGGCGCCGGTGGAGCGCAGTTGACTCTTCTCGCGGGCGGTATTGGCGACGTGGCCTATGGAGCAAATTGGGCCCAGGTGGTGCGGTGGCGCGGTCACCGGCGATTCGCCCGGGAAGGCCCGGCCGTCCGCGAAAATGGTGGTGCCCACCACGATATCGGCGATGGCCAGGGCCGGATCGAGCGCGCCGCAGAAGCCCACGCTGACGATGGCGTCGGGATGGAAGCTGGCGAGAGCGGCATCGACGGCGGCCGCGGCGTGGTGCGCGCCGGCGCCGTTGGAGACGAATCGGAAGCGGTCGTCGCCGCGCCGCACGCCGCGGAATTCCATTTCATCGGACGCTACGAAGAGAAGTTTCATGGCAGAATGCGTCAAAGATTGATCGTAGCGCCCCGCCGCCCACGCCACGCTAGCCGATTTGCAGATGGCCCTGCGCGAACCTTTACCGAAGCTTCATCGACATCCCGCCAGTTCCAGCCTCGACAGCCGAATCTGGTCCACCTGAAATTCCAATACCGAGCATTTTTCCAGGAAATCGCCGAGAATAGCCGGGTCTCTGGGCTCTTCTGGCCCGTTCTTCCGCGACGCGATATAACGCACTCCCCACTTTTCGAATAGCTCCGCCATGGCCGGCAACGTGCGTATTTTCCGCAGCTCAAGCAGATGATTGTATTGATGCCAGCCGCCCTCATATACCTCGCCCAGAGGGTCCGCCACATCTTCATCGTTCGCCAGGAATATATTCGCGCCGGGGTGGGTGCGATTGAATCGCTCCATCGCCAGGCGAATCGGAATCTGCTCGAGCGTGTAGCTCTCCCGGCCCCTTTGCGAGAACGGCGATCGCATGTGGAAGCCCTTGTGATACCAGCCGGAGCCGGGCAGGAAGTAGAGATTCAGCGCACCGCACAGGCCCACCAGTACCAGCATTGTTCCGAGCAGCCGCCGGTCCGCCTGCAACCACCCCAGCAGGGCGCCGATGGGCACGAACAGCAGCGGCATGGCGGCGTACAGGTAGCGCGCATTCGGCTCTGATCGCAGAACCAGGATCGCGGCCCCCACGGCTATGACGAAGCTGCCAGTTGCACGCCAGGATTTTGTGAGCAGAATGGCCACCAGCCCCAGCGGCAGGAAAAGGGTGTATTGAAATCCCAGCGTTCCGTTTTGCCCTTCGTAGAAGGAGTGCGTGCGAAAGGCCAGGTCGAACGGAGTCGTCCAGGTGAGCGGCTGGCGAAATTCGGTGTCCTGAAACGACACCGTGGGATCGAGCAGCGGCGAGTGAATCTTATCGTTGCGGAACGGAAAGATCGGATTCCCCGTCTTCCACCACGCGATTCCATAAGCTGGCAGTCCCGTACCCAGGAATAGTGCCAGGGCGATCAGGCCCGTCGCGATGGCGCGGCGTTTCGTCACTTCCCAGATGACGAACGGAAGCCCCACCGCCAGAAAGCTGGCCGCTCCCACCTTGACCGCGAGCGCTGTTCCGCCCAGCACCGCGGCGGCATAGAGGAAACCGCTGCGCCCCGTCTCGCGAAACCTCCAAAGAGCGCAAACGGCGGCGAAAATCATGACCGCCAGAGTGTTCTCGACGAAGAGCGACCCGGTTACCAATTGGACCAAGGGCGTGGTGGCGAAGATGGCCGCTAAGAACAGACTGACGGCCTGCGAGGTGGTGCGCCGGAGGCTCGCGTACAGCAATCCTTCGAGCAGCAACAGCATCGCCAGGTTCCATAATCGCGCGCCGAACTCGCCGCCGATGAGATAGGCTACCGAGTAAGCGAAGTCCGCGCCCTTGGGCATCGCCGCCCACACATACACCGCCGGCTGAAACGTAAACTCGTGCCGGTGCGCGATGTTGGTGGCCACGGCGAGGTGCACGGCCAGCCCGTCGGCGCTTTTATCGGGCTCCAGAACCACCAGCCAGTGCATCATCATGACGAACACGAACAGCGCCGCCGCGCATCGCTGCGGCCAGCGGCGCAGTTCCACCGAGACCAGCAGCGTCCACCAGTGGCCGGCGTGCCGCCGAACGGAGCGCCAGTCGAGCAGAATGGGCGCGGCTAGCAGGGCGCCCCAGACAAGTGGGTAATTGACGGGCAGGAACGCCAGCGCGGTCATGAGGAACACGTACAGCCCCACTCCTGTCAGGGTGCCCAACAGGTACGATTCCTTCACCAGCTTCATGCCCAAGGTGCAGGACGAAACCAGGAAGAGCGCCACCGCCAGCAATGGCAACGGCCCCACCGAAATCAGCGTGCCGAGCGCAACGAAGCCGATGGCCACGCGCGCGAAGCTCCAGGGCACGAGCAGGAAAATCGGCACCGCCGCTGCGAGGAACAGTCCCGTGAAGCGCGCCAGTCTCTGCAGGCCCACGGTGTCCCAGATATGCTGTGCGAACAGGTTCCGGATGGAGAAGCCGTAGATATCCACTGCGAGAGCCGCAATGAGCACGGCGACGACTGCGGCCTTACGCCACACGGGGAAGCCGGCCCGATCCGCGGAACCAAGCGACCGCCCGTGCCAGGGCCTGTTCCGCCGGGCCGGGGTCGAAGCCCAGGTCGCGCCGCGCTTTTTCGCTCGATACCCACATTTTCTTGCGGGCCATGCGGACCGCGTCCAGAGGCACGCGCGGCGACGTGCCGGTGAGGTTCGCCCAGGCGGTGCTGCACGCTCCGGCGCAATACGCCACCGCGTACGGCAGCCGTAAAGTGGGCGCTTTGCGATTGGTCAGCCGGGCCAGCGTTTGCAGAATTTGCGCCAGCGTCAGGTTCTCCGCCCCGAGGATGTAGCGCTCACCCACCTTGCCGCGCTGGCAAGCCAGCCAGTGGCCTTCGGCGATGTCGCGGACATCCACTATATTGAGGCCGGTATCGATGAAGGCCGGCAGGTGGCCCTCCAGGAAATCCAGCACGATTCTGCCGGTGGGGGTGGGTTTCACGTCGTGGTCGCCGACGGGAGCGGTGGGGTTGACTACCACTACCGGAAAGCCGGAGCGGGCAAATTCCAATGCCACCAGTTCGGCCTGGAACTTGGAGCGTTTGTAATCGCCGGCCATATCGTCGAGGGACGCGGGCGTGGTTTCGTCGCCGATGCCATTATGCGGGATGCCGATGCAACCCACCGTGCTGGTATAGACTACCCGCTCCACGCCGGCGCGGCGCGCGGCATCCAGCAGATTGCGCGTGCCATCGACATTGGAACGGTAGATTTCGCGCGGATCTTTGGCCCACAAGCGGTAGTCGGCGGCGACATGGAAGACCAGGCCGCAGCCGCAAGCGGCGCGCGCCAGGGACTCGGCATCGCGCAGGTCGCCCGTGACCGGTTCCACTTCGAGCGCATCCACGTGGCTGCCGGGGCGCACCAGGGCGCGCACGTGATAGCCATGCTCCAGGAGAACGCGGGCCACGTGCCAGCCGAGGAATCCCGAGGCGCCGGTGACGAGGGCGGGCTTCATAGGGGATCGGGACCGCTCCCTTACTTGCCTTCCAGGCGTTCGATTCGCTCTTCGTGGGCTATTGCTACGGTGGTGAGGCGTTCCATGCTGGTGGTCAGGCGCTCGAAATTCCTCGCGGTGGCCTGTTCGAGGTCGCGGTGCAGGCCGGCCAGTAGTTCCAGCGATCGGGTAAGTGCTTCGATGCGTTGGTCTATGGTCATTGGCGTGTCTCTTTCGGGGCGTGGCATTGCCCCGTCTTTTCGATTGTCTCACCCCCTACGCTTGCGTCTAGCCCGGATTTCTCATCGAAAAAGACACCACGAGCCAGTGGTGTCTTAGAAACGACAATAAGCTGCATATATCTGGTTAATTGCAGTCCGTGTGACGAAGAATTCGGCTAACCATCCAGGTCGGAATAAATGCTCTCAGCGGTACCATTATACCCGACGGCTCCTACGCCTACATTACGATCTATGTGGTCGCTTGTGGTCGCTGGGGCGTCGGCCGGAAAGGTGCAAGTGATCGACACGCGGATTGATAGCGGGTAAGGCTGTTGCCAAAAGAGCCTCCTGGCTCTTGTATCTGGCGCTGGAACCCAAATCGAGAGATCCGCTATTACGATCGTCCACGACGTTGACCGCTCCGTCCAGGTTTCAGATCGTTCGCCACCGTACCCGCAGCGAAGCCTACGGCGGGGGCAGCCCGCGTTCCCGCTGCGTTGTTGATTGAGCGGCGGTCAAGCGCTCGGAGGTATCGAAGGCAGTTGCGCGAACTGCGGAGAGGGCAGCCCTATCTCATGCAGCACGCGCGGGAATCGCCCATCGTTCCAGAAGACTTTAAACCTCGGGTCAACCCCGAGGAAGACTCGCCAGGGATCGAGTTCACCTACTGCCGCCTCCAGATAAGTCCACGCCTGCTCGTGCTGTCCGAGTGCCGCGTAGATGAGTCCGATTAGAGTGGCAGGAAGGTATCCGGTTTCTCGAAATGGAAGAACTCCACACAGGATATTCGTGGCTCCTTCGCTGTCTCCCGCTAAGGCCAAAGATCGTGCGAGGGCGAGCAGCGCCAGGGGGGTGTCAGGATTGTACTCGGCAGCGGCGCGCGCCGAACCTAGTGCCTGATCGGGTGCGCCCATCGCTTCATGAACGAATGCGAGCGTCAGGTGCGCCGGGCAGAAACGCGGATCCATTTCGAGGCAATCCCGCAAATACCGGAGCGCTTCCTTCAGGTGCCCGCCCCAATAATGCACAAACGCCACCGTTGTGGCGATGATCGGTGAGGCCGGATCCAGTTCGAGCGCTCGTTTGGCGGCGACAATTGCCTGTTCACGGCGGCCCATAATGGATAACCAGTAGGAGTGAACGACGTACGCCAGCGAGAAACTGGGATTGATTTCCAGGGCGCGCAGAACGCCGTGTTCCATGGCCGTCCAGTCTGCGGCCCAGAGCCCGTTCCAAGCCAGGGCGATATGGGCTTCCGGAATATCGTCGCACAAGGCCAAGGCGGCCGCGGCGTGGAGTTTTACGCGATCGTAAATCGCTTGAGGAGGTGCTCCTCCATACGTGGCCGCAGCGGTAAGCATCAGGGCCTGGCCAGCGTGCGCGGGTGCGAAATGCGGGTCCTCGCCAATGACCTGGTCAAACAACTGCGTGGCCGTCTGGAAGCCGCTTTGGTCGAACTTATAGGTGTAGTATCGCGCCCGTAAATACGTCTCATAAGTGGCCGGTGTTGTCGTCAGGTGAGCGGGGGACGCGGTGGACTTTGGCAAAGCCCGAAGAAGTCCACGACAAATAGCCATGGTGATTTCGTCCTGGACCAGGAAGATTTCGGTTTCCTGCCGGTCGTAGCTCTCACTCCACAAACAGCGCCGGTCGGCGGCGCGAACCAGGCGGGCGGTAATGCGCAGGCCCGGTGGAATTCGCCAAACGGTCCCAGAGAGCACGTGGTCAGCTTGCAGTTCCCTGGCGATTTCGGGCAGGGATTTGGCCGTCTTTTTGTAAGACAGCGACGAGACCGGTGAGATGACCGTCAAGTCCTTGCACGCCCGTCCGAGTTGCACAATCATTTGCTCGGTCAGGCCATCGGCGAAGTAGTCCTGGGGTTCGCCGTTGAGATTGGCGAAAGGAAGTACGGCAAGGCAGGACCCAGTAGGGCTCACGGGAGAATCGGTGGGCGGCGGGGTAGCCGGTAGGATGACCTCCGCGCGGAGGCGGTAGCCGCGACGCCCAACGGTTTCAATCATGCTTGCCGCGTGGTCTGCCATCTCCAGTACAGCCCGAAGTCGGCAAATGGCGGTATTCAGGCAAAGGTCGTTCTGTATGAAAACGTCCGGCCAAGTCTTGGAACATATTTCCTCGCGGGTAACCAATTGCCCGGGTGTTTTGAGGAGGAGGGCTAGAACCTGAAAGGGCTTTTCCTGAAGCCGCAAACTGACGCCGTTGTTGAAAAGTTCCGCAGTTTCCAGATCGGCTTCGAAGGAACCAAAGCGCGCTCGAAAATCGCCGGCCATGGGCAAACCTCAAGAGAACTGCTGGGCTACTGCGTAGATTCTAGCGCAAGGCGGACGCGTTATCCAGCCGTAATCGACAAGTAATTCAGAAACAAGTTTGGAGCCTGGTGCTCAG
>CAZARO010000229.1:0-7399 GCA_964487165.1 uncultured Solibacteraceae bacterium
CCCGAGCGCATGCGCCGCAACGTCGATCTCACCCGCGGGCTGGTGTTCTCGAGCCCGTTATTGCAGGACCTGGTGGCCGCCGGCATGCTGCGCGAGAAGGCCTACGCGTTGGTGCAATCGAATGCCATGCGCGCCTGGGAGGAAGACGGCGATTTCCGCGCCGCCATGGAATCTGACCCCGAGGTCCGCGCCGTACTGACGCCGGAGCGCATTGCGGCGGCCTTTTCCGTGGAGCGCCAGCTCCGCAACGTGGACAAGATTTTCGCGCGCGTCTTCGGCGCGGAAGCGCAGGCCCGGTAAATCTACACCCGTACGGGCGCTCCCAGGGTGAAGCGCACCACCGATTCTGCCGGAATGGTCACCTGCTTCTTGCCAGTGATGGCCGCACCGACGGTGCCTACCGCCGCGCCCGCGCCCGCTCCCACCGCCGCACCCACGCCGCCTCCGGCGATGGCGCCGATCGCCGCGCCGGTACCCGCACCGCCGCCGATTGCCGCCACGTCCCGCTTTTTGTGCGAGCTGCTGACGCGCGAAGCTGCCGTAGTGTCGATGCGGTAGCGCCGGCCGTCCCGCACGAACGAATCGAGCGCCAGCACCAGCCGGGCGCGGCCCTTCAGGCGGCCCGACGGCCGCGACACGAGCACGTGGCCCGCCAGGCGCGTACCGGACGGCAGCACGGCCTGGCCATTCACCACCACAGCGTCGGTCAGGGTTGCCGTAAACCGGTCGCCGCGCGAGTTCCGCCGCGTACTGATGGCCTCATCCACCCGCACCCGCAGGAGCGTGCCGCTGGGTATAACGATCCCCGGGGTGCCTGCGACGCTGGGCGCCGGATCGCCCGTGGCCGATTGCGGGTCCGGCTGGGCGGGCGGGTCCGGCTGCGCGACCGGCGAAGGCAAGGCCGCCTGCGCGCTGCCTGCCGGCGTTGCCGTCTGAGGCTTCGAGGTTGGATTCTTGGAGCAACCGGCCACTATCAGCAAGGGTGCCATCCATAACCATTTGCGCATCGGTTTACCTGCCTCCTCGAGAGTAATGGGCAAGTCATTTGCCAACGCTTTAGAATCAATTCCCGCGCTGCGTCCAGCCGTGTAAGAATTTCGCTCCCTTGCTGCGATTTCGGCTTAGAATAAAGCCATGGAGTTTACTCCTTCCGCAAATCGCCCGGGACTGTTCGGCTCCGATTAGTTCCTGCCTTTCGCAACCTTCCCCCCGCAGCTTTCCGAATGTAACAGGAGTCCTATATGAGTAAGGTCATGGAAGAGGTCCGCCAGGATCTGCCGCATTTGAGTGGTCCCGTGCCGGGAGTGCGCGCAAAAGCTATCATCGAGCGCGACGCGGCCGTAGTGTCGCCGTCGTACACGCGGGGCTATCCGCTGGTAGTGGAATCCGGCGAAGGCGCCATCGTCCAGGACGTGGACGGCAATCGCTTTCTCGATTTCAACGCCGGCATCGCGGTGGTGGCCACGGGCCACTGCCATCCGCGGGTGGTGGACGCCATCCAGAAGCAGGCCGCGCGCCTGATCCACATGTCGGGCACCGATTTCTATTACGAAGAAATGGTCGCGCTGGCGGAGAAGCTGGCGCAAATTGCACCCGGAAATGCGCTTCGCCGCGTCTCCTTCGGCAACTCCGGCGCAGAAGCCATCGAAGGCGCCATCAAGCTGGCGCGCTGGTCCACGAAGCGCGAAAAAATCATCGCCTTTTTCGGCGCATTTCACGGCCGCACCATGGGAGCGCTCTCGCTCACCGCGCGCAAATCGGTGCAGCGCGCGGGCTTCGGGCCGCTGCTGCCGGGCGTGGTCCACGCGCCCTATCCCAACTGCTACCGCTGCCCGTTCGGCCAGCACGAAGAGACCTGCGCGGTGGAGTGCGTCCGCCATATTGAGGACGTGCTACTGAAGACCATCGCGCCCGCCCAGGAGACCGCCGCCATCGTAGTGGAGCCGGTGCAGGGCGAAGGCGGCTACGTGGTGCCGCCGAAGAAATTCTTTGACGAACTTACGCGCGTGGCGCAGGAGAACGGCATTCTTCTGGTTTGCGACGAAGTGCAATCGGGCATGGGCCGCACCGGCAAGATGTGGGCGTCGGAGCATTTCGATTGCGTGCCGGATATCCTCGCGGTGGCTAAAGGGATCGCCAGCGGGATGCCGCTGGGCGCCACGGTAGCGCGTGCGGACCTGATGACGTGGCCGCCGGGCGCGCACGCTTCCACCTTCGGCGGCAATCCGGTGGCCTGCGCCGCCGCACTGGCCACCATCGCGCTGCTGGAAGAAGAGCTTGTAAGAAACGCCGCGCGCATGGGGCAGCATTTGCGCGATCGCATGCGCGACTGGCCGGAGCGCTTCCCGCACGTCGGCCAGGTGCGCGGACTGGGGCTGATGATCGGCATCGAAATGGTGCGCGACCAGGCCACCCGCGAACGCGCCCCGGAGATTCGCGACCGCGTGGTCAACCTGGCGTTCGAGCGCGGACTCCTGGTGCTGGGCGCGGGCGAAAATTCCATCCGCTTATGCCCGCCCCTGGTAATCACTCGCGATCAATGCGACTTCGCCGTGGAGACGCTGGAGGAGTGTCTGACGGCGGCGGGATAGTGGTGCATGTGGGAACCGGTGGGGCTGCAACCGCCGTGCGCGGGGCAGACCTGTCTGCCGCTGGCCTTCCCGGTGCTGTACGGTGGACCCGCGCCGTCCGGCGAGCAACGGCTTTCTGGTTTACGTTGAGCGAGTGAGCGAGGCTCCGCAAAGTCCGCGGTACCATAACCGAACATGCTGTTTTCCGATCTTGCGATGGCGCGACGGCTGGAGCGCGCCGAAGGGCACGCCTGCGCTCAGTTTGCCGCGGCTCGGCGCCGTCTGTTCCCGGCGAGCGGCGCCGAGTGGATGGAATGCGCCGGAGCTTACGCGGTATTCGATGGCGTCGATTCGCCCGTCACGCAGACTTTCGGCCTGGGCGTTTTTGAAGAACTGAGCGCGGCCTCGCTGGATGCTATCGAGCGCTTCTTTCTGGATCGCGGGGCGCCTGTGATGCACGAGGTATGCCCGCTCGCCGGGGTTGCGGCGCTGGCCTTGCTCTGTGCCCGCCGGTACCGCCCGATAGAGATCAGCAACGTTTTGTATCGGCCTGTCGAGAAGCCCGCCGATGATGACCGCGGCAGCGCGCGGGTGCGCGTTACCGGTCCGGAAGAAGCTCAGCTCTGGGCCAGTGTGAGCGCCCGGGGCTGGTCGCACGAACATCCGGAGCTCTTCGATTTTGTGCAACAGACCGGCGCTATCTCGGCGGCGCGCGAGCAGTGTCCGTGCTTCCTGGCCGAGCTCGATGGCCGACCGGGGGCTGCGGGCTCGCTATCCATCCACAACGGAGTCGCGCTATTCGCCGGCGCGGCTACCGTTCCGGAGATGCGCCGCCGCGGGCTGCAAGGGGCGCTTCTGGCAGCGCGATTGCGATACGCCTTCGACCATGGCTGCGATTTAGCCATGATGGTGGCGGAGGCGGGCAGCGAATCGCAGCGCAACGCGGAGCGCAAGGGCTTTCGGATCGCCTATACACGACTGAAATGGCGGTTACCGTAGTATCGGGCGCGATAGCGTGTTCGCGGGTCGAAGCCCGGCTGAAGCCCGCGCCACATGACCACTCCCTTACGGTCGCGGCTCAGTAAGAAGTCTCGTGGAATCAGCGAGGTGTTACAGAGCCGCGCGCGTCAGCAAGCGGTCTTTGGCAATCGACGGTAATTTTTTGCGCCGGAAAGTAGTTAGCCAATGGCTTAGCCCGCGGCCCTGAAAGTTTCCGCCAAGAAGATCGCGCTCAGTCTGACCCGGGCGATGTAGCCGCCAGCAGCACCAGCGAAATCCAGAGCAGGTCGGCGATCAGCAGGTGAACTATCTGCATCCACACCGGTGCCTGCAGCAGGAAATTCACCAGGCCGGCAAAAAGCTGGATCCACACCAGGGCCACCACGCGCAGCGCGGCCGCTTTGGCGGACCGCAAACGGCCGACGGCGTAGAACGTGAGCCACGTGGCCACGGCGGCGGCGATCACCGGGTGCAGCCCGCGCAGGCGCAGCAGCAGGCTCGATGCCGGGTCAAAATCGCGCGCCAGTCCGGCGGCCAGCGTGGGGGCGGGGAAGAGCGTGTCGCCCAGGGCGGCGATGGCGCCCGTGATGCTCAGCAGCATCACCGCGGCCAGGGTGAAGGCGGCCATCCACGCCGCTTTGCCGCGCAGTTTCGGCGCCGGCTTGCCCATGCCGAACCAGGCGGTAAGGGCAAGACAGGCGAGCAGCGTCAAGGTGTTCACCAGGTGCGTGGACAGCGTATAGGCGTCGGCGTTTTTGGCCACGTGCTGCAACTTTACGAGCAGGGCGCCGAGCAGCGCTTCGGTCACCAGAAATGCGCCCGACAGCACCGCGGCCAGGCGCACCGGATGCTGGCGCGGAAAGGCGCGGAAGGCCCAGATCAGCAGGAGCGCCACCAGCGGAGTGTCGATGCCCGTCATAGCGCGGTGCGTGAATTCGATGATGGTGTGGATGCCCGGCGATACCGGCGTTACCTCGCCATTGCACAGCGGCCAGTGGTTGCCGCAGCCCGCGCCCGATCCGGTGGCCCGCACCAGGGCGCCCCATAAGACCACCGCTACGTTGTACCCCAACACGCCCCACGCGAAACGCGCGAAGCCCGGGCGAGGCGGATCTTTCTGCATGGGCGTCAACTCTTGCGCTCGAGCAGCAGCACGTTGTAACCTTCGGGATCGTGCAGCACGGCCCAGCCGTCAGCGACGTGGACGAAACGGTCAGCGCCGATCGTTTCGCGTGCCGCCGCCAGATCTTCCACCTCGAAGAACAGCACCGCCTTATCGCGCGAAGGGTACTGCTCCGACCCCTTCCGCTCCAGGCAGACAAATCCCGCGCCGCTGTCGAACCGGGTATAGTGCCCGGGTTCTTCATCTGCCACTTGCAGGCCGAGTATTTCCCGATAGAAGGCCCGGGCCCGATCGAGATCGTGGAAGTAGAGTTCCACGCCCGCAAAGCGCGGCGGAGATCCGTCCATGCTGTTATCTTCGCACTTCCGGAACATCCGAGAAGAGGTTCTGCCGCGTGGCGCGCAGGAAATCCAATTTCTCCTGCAGGCGGGTTCCCTCCGGGTCCGGATAGATGGGGCCATTCTGGTCGTCGCAGGTGTCGGCCAGATGGCCACTGAGATAGCAGGCGCGCCAACCGGCCTTCAAATCGTGCAGGGTGTGGATGTCGTGGGCGTCGGTCGACGTGAGGAAGAGCGACGGGATCAGCAGAACCGGCAGCACATACGCCGAAGCGTTACGCCATGCGGGCCGACGCACGGTCAGGGCCCAGAAGAGCAGGCTCAGCACGGCGAGCTGCCGGTAATTCCCGTAGCGTGAGGTGTGGGCTTCCGTCAATCCGGTGCAGGTTCGGCCCAGCGCGGCCACCACGCAAAAGACGATGGAATAAGTGCTCAATATGGCGAGCACCACGTGGGGGGCGCGCGGCTCGCCGCCGTAGTTCCCGAGAATCTTTTTCCAGCTCACCGCGGCGATAGCGGCCACCGCGGCCATCAACGCGGCGCCCACCGCTATGGCCACCAGGCCGGTGCCGCGGATGCCGAACGGCGTGGCAAACATCAGACTCAGGAACTGGAAGTACTTGAGCGGCGGGGCTGAAAAGATCGACTCGCAGCCGGAAGCATCGTCATTGCGATAACCCACAAAAAACGATGCCAGGGAAGCGGCCGAGACCGCCAGGCAGCACAGCAGATAGAGCCTGGTGGCCGGCTGGTGGCGCTGCTCACGATACTTCGCCCACAGCAGCGCGGGCGTCAGCAGCCCGATGAAGAGCCCGAAGCCGGTGTACAAAGTGACGAAATTGAGCGCCGTAATCAGCGCATACTTGGCGCGTTCATTGCGCCACGTCCACGCGAGGCAGTAGAGGACGATCAGCAGCACCGGGAGGGTTCCATGCGCCAGATTGACAGTGTTCCAGAGGGGCTCCCACTGGGCCGGCGTGAGGACGATCATGGGAATCGCCACGTCGGTCACCGTGAGCGATCCGAACAGCCGGTATTTGAGATACAGCATCGCCAGCCCGGCCACCACTACCAGGGCGGTTACCAGGAACGCTTCCGTGCGGCTGTTCCACCGGAACCAGGGTTCTACCAGCGCCGCCAGAAGGCCGCCCAGACCCTGGCGGTGCGGCCCGTGCTGGAAGCGGAAGATCTGCCACGGGGAATGATGCTCGAAAAGGGTGGCATCGTTGAAGTCCCATTGATCCCAAAAAAAGATGTTGACCGCGTATTGCGCCGTCAATCGGAAGAGCCGGAAAGCCAGGGCGGCAAACACGAGCGCCACCATCAATTGACCGCCTCTCGCCGCGGGAATCTTCATTTCATGCGAGCTCGTTCGCTAGAATACCAGACGGTTTCGAGCTTTCAACTTTCAGCACTCCTGACGCGTCTGCACACTCCATGGAGTCCGCAACTTTGAGAAGCTAAGTGGGGCAGGCAATCCTGCCCTGCAGGCCGGCTTTCCAGCCGGCCCGGCCGCCTGAAAGGCGGCCTGCAGCCAGGATTGGCTGCCCCACTTTTGGACGCCTTGTGCCAACCAGAATTCAACGACTTACGGGCATTGGAACGAAGTTTCTGGAGAGCTCTCACCCATCCGCTCGCCCCGCCAGTTTTCTCTGTGGCCTCTGTCTCCTCTGTGATCTCCGGTTTTGACTTTGGTTCTTCTCCGTGTCTCCGTGCCTCTGTGGTGAACTCTCTTGCCCGCGAGTTTGTTGAAAAACCCGACCATGCCGTTGCGGATGTGGACGAATCCAACTATCCTGATTGTTCCGCTATGCCCAACAAAACCCCTATCACCGTGGCCCACGGCGACGGTATCGGCCCGGAAATTATGAATGCCACCCTCCAGATTCTGGAAGCGGCCGGCGCGGCTCTCGAAATTGAGACCATTGAGATTGGCGAGAAGGTCTATTTGCGCGGCAATACGTCCGGCATAGAACCCAGTTCGTGGGCGTCGCTCCTGCGCACCAAAGTCTTTCTCAAGGCACCCATTACCACTCCGCAAGGCGGCGGTTTCAAGAGCCTCAACGTGACCACCCGCAAGACACTGGGGCAGTACGCCAACGTGCGGCCGTGCGTCTCCTACCACCCGTTCATCGACACCAAACACCCCAATATGGACGTGGTGATCGTGCGCGAGAACGAAGAAGACCTGTACGCCGGCATCGAATACCAGCTCACCCCGGAAGTCACCTCCTGCATAAAGCTGATCTCGCGGCCGGGCAGCGAGAAAATCATCCGCTACGCGTTCGAATACGCCCGCCTGCACAATCGCAAAAAGGTCACCTGCTTCATGAAGGACAACATCATGAAGATGACCGACGGGCTGTTCC
>CAZARO010000230.1:0-7398 GCA_964487165.1 uncultured Solibacteraceae bacterium
CCGGCCCATACGGCAGCGCAAGCAAGCGCCGCGATCAGACACACAAAATACGCTCTCATTTCATGCCTCCATGTTTTGGTCGATTAGTTGCCGGTTACTCCCAGCGCAGGGCAATCGCGGGGTCGACCCTCGCCCCGCGCCGGGCCGGTATATAGGCGGCCAGAACTACAACCGCTAATAACAGAGCGGAAACACCGATATAAGTAGCTGGATCGGCGGGCTGCACCGCGAACAGCAGGTTTCTGAAAAGCCGAGTCAGGGCGAGAGATCCCACCAGGCCGATGGTTAGCCCGAGACCGGCCATCGTCAAGCCGCCCCGCAGCGTTCGGTACAGCACCTGGCGCGGGCGGGCGCCCAGGGCCATGCGGATTCCCATCTCCTGGGTGCTCCGGGCCACCGAGTACGAGGTCACTCCGTAAATGCCCATGGCGGCCAAAATCAATGCCATGGCGGCGAACGCGCCGGCCATCCAGGCGCGCGTGCGTGGCTGCCCCAGGGAGAGCGCGGCGGCCTGCTGCATGGTCCGGACATCGGTCACCGCCACGTCCTGGTCGACGGCCCGAACCGCCGCGCGCAATGCCGCGGCCTCGCCGGACGGATCGGATTCGGTGCGCACCGCCAGCACACCGCCCGCGCGCGGCTCTTGCCATACTGGCGCGTAGACAGTTGGTAGAGGCGCGCTCCCCAGCCCACCGATCTTCACATCTCCCACCACCCCCACGATTTCCCAGGGCACCGGCGGAGCGGGCATCGCGCTCACCGCCCGCCCCTGCTCCACGATCAACCTCCGCCCCAGCGCTTCTCCGGCCGCCAGGTGGCGTTTGACAAACGTTTCGTTCACGATCGCCACCCGTGGGGCGGCCTCATTGTCGCGGTCATTGAAAAAACGTCCTCGCCGCAGGCTGATGCCCAGCGTTTCGAAGTATCCGTCGGTGACAATTTGCAGGGGCTCGGTCTTGTTCTCTTGCCCATCCACCTGAAATCGAATCGAGAACGCGCTGCCATCCAGCGGCATGAAGGAGGCCAGGCAGGCCGCCCGCACACCCGGCACGGCCCGCGCCTTCGCCACTAATTGGCGCACGAAAGCGCGTACCCGGTCCGCCTCCGTGTAGCGCGCCTCCGGCATGACCATCCTCATGGTAAGGAGGTTCGCCACCCGGAAGCCCGGATCCACGGAGAAGTAGGCGGCCAGAGTGCGGGTGAGCAGTCCGGCGCCCACCAGCAGAATCAACGCCAGTGCCACTTCCGTAACCACCAGGGAGGAGCGCAGACGCCTGCCGCCGGAACCGCCCAAAAGCGAGCGGCCGGTATCCTTTAAGACGTTGGAAAGGTCGATTCGGGAGGCGCGCCATGCCGGCACCAGGCCAAATAGCACGCCGGCGAACAACGATAGCACCACCGTAAACGCCAGTACCCGGCCGTCCACCGAGATGGGCGCGAGCCCGGCGCGAAACGGCTCGGAAATCAAGGTCGCGGCCAGGGGAGTCAACCCGCTCGCCAGCAATACGCCCGCCGTCCCTCCCAAAGCGGCCATGAGCGCGCTTTCAGTGAGTAACTGGCGGATCAGCCGCCTCCGTCCCGCGCCCACCGCTGTGCGCAGTGCCAGTTCGCGATGCCGCACTGCCGACTTGGCCAACAACAGGTTGGCCACATTCACGCAGGCGATCAGCAGCACGAAGCTCACCGCGGCAAACAGCAGCATTACGGTGTCGCGGTGATACTGCGCCATTTCCTCCCGCCACGGAACAAGGTCGACGCTCCAGCCATTCAGCCCCGCCTGCGGATAGGCCCTGGCCAGGTTCGCGAGGATGCTCTGCACCTCGGCCCTGGCCTGTTTGATGCTGATGTCGCGCTTGAGCTTCGCGAAGATCAAAAGGTTAGGAACGTCGCGCGCGGCGTCGGCCGGGTTGAGCGCTAACTGCGTCCACACCTCCGGAGAGAAGGCGAAGCGATAATTCTCGGGCATCACGCCGATCACAGTGGTCGGCCGGCCATCGAGCGTGATGGCCTGCCCGAGAATCCGCGGGTCGCCACCGAACTTGCCGCGCCATGCGGCGTGACTGAGGACGGCCACGGGAGCGGCGCCCGGACGGTCCTCCCCCAGGGCGAAGCCGCGCCCCATGGCGGGTTTCACCCCCAGAGCGTCGAAAAATTCCGCGCTCACGCGAAAACCGGAAAGCCGTTCCGCCCCCTCGCTGGTGGATAGATGGAAGTTGGCCTGGGACAGAACGCCCATATGCTCGAAGGAGCGGCTCTGCTTCTGCACGTCCAGAAAATTCCCCGCCGCGACGCCCAGATGGCCGCCTTGCGGGGGACGCGTCCAGACGGTAATGAGCCGGTCGGAATCGGGGTACGGTATGGCGCGCAGCAGGCTGGCGTCGACCACGCTGAACAGGGCCGTATTCGCCCCGATGCCGATGGCGAGCGTGAGTATCGTAACGGCGGTGGAACCGGGGCTCTTGCGCATCAACCGCGCGGCGTAGCGCAAGTCTTGCACCAGTTCCATCAGCCAGATTCGCCGCCCCGATTCGTAGAAGCGCTCCTGTGCGCTGGTAACGTTTCCAAAAGCCCGGCGAGCGGCCGCGCGGGCCTCCGCTTCATTCAGCCCTTCCTCGCGCAGGCGGTCCGTCTCCAGTTCCAGATGGGCCAGAATCTCCTGTGCGAAGTCTTCGTCGCATCTCTTCCGGCGTCCGATCATGTAGTCAAGCCTCCGCGGCGTCCGGCCCCAGCACGTGCCCAATGGCCGCCGCCAGCCGCCGCCATTTGGAGGTCTCCGCGGCCAGTTGGGTGCGGCCCGCTACGGTCAGCGTGTAGAACCGGGCCTTGCGATTGTTGTCCGAAACGCCCCACTCGGCGCTGACCCAGCCCTGGTCTTCCAGGCGCTGCAGGGCCGGATAGAGCGACCCGTGGTCCACCATCAGGGCGTCTCGGGAGGTCTGCGCGATAGCCCGCGCGATTCCTTGTCCGTGCTGTGGGCCGAAGAGCAGGGTACGCAGGATCAACAGGTCCAGAGTGCCCTGCAGCAAAACAATGCGGTCGGTCTCATCCGCTTGGGTTGCCATCCTACCCGAGAATACGGCCACTCGGGTCGAATGTCAACAGGAATTTTAGGTAAACGGGTCTGTGATGCTGAATATAGGCGGTGGCCGAGGGCACGGCTCAGTGGAAGCTTATATAATCGCGGCTATGCCGGTTCATAGGTTGGATTTTCCGCGTGCATTGTTCCTTACCGCACTGCTGGCGCTGGGCGCGCAAAGCGAGTTAGCTCTGGGTCAAATTCTGCACGCCACCGGTGACCGCCCTTCTTTCGAGGTGGCGTCGATCAAGCCGTTGCAAGGAACGCCAACCCCGCCTCCGCCCGCGGATGGCGCGTCTGCACCCGTCAAAAGAGTGAAGGTTGCTCCTCTTGGTGGAGGCGGACAGGCGACCAATCGAGTCCACATGATTCTGCCCGCGGTGCTACTCATCGCGCACGCATACAATCTGCCCGTTGGGTCCGAGAACCGGCTGGTGAGAGGGCCCGAATGGCTGCACCAGGCTACCGACCAGTACGAGGTCGATGCTAAGATCGACGACTCCTTGTATGCGGCCATGCAGAAGATGACCCCGGCGAAACAACGCGAGCAGGTTGCGCTGATGGAACAGTCGCTGCTGGCTGACCGATTCAAACTGCAGGTGCATTTCGAAACCGTGGAAATGCCTGTCTATGCGCTGGTCGCCGCGAAGGGCGGTCCGAAACTGACTCCGGCAGGGGATGGTGAATCGGCCAGGCTCTCCGCTGTCGGCATCGAGCAGGGAATGAAAATGACCGCGGCCGCGGTAACGCTCGACCAGTTTGTCCGTTCTCCATTTCTGCTAGGTGCGGTGGGCGGTCGCACGGTGCTGGACCAGACGGGCCTGAAGGGACTATACGATTTCACACTCACGTGGGCGCCGGAACCACTCGCCGCCTCGGAGACTGCGAAGAGCGCGGTGGCAGACGCGCCGTCGCTCTTTGCGGCGATCCAGGAGCAGCTTGGGTTAAGGCTGATACCCTCGAGGGCGCCGGAAGAAGTGATCGTGGTGGACCACGTCGAGC
Organism: uncultured Solibacteraceae bacterium; assembly: GCA_964487165.1. Taxonomy (GTDB): domain Bacteria; phylum Acidobacteriota; class Terriglobia; order Bryobacterales; family Bryobacteraceae; genus PALSA-129. Next base: position 4,079 of record CAZARO010000230.1, read on the forward strand.
GGCCCTCGGCGAATTAACTTATTTCTCTTCCTGTACCTTATAATCCTTGAAGTCTTCCAGGACGGCCTTCTCCATGGCGCGCGCGGCCTTCACCAGCCACCCCTGCGGACGCTTCTTCAAATCCGCGAGTAGCGCCTTCGGCTTGCCGGTACCCAGGTGAATATTGGCCGTTTCCCAGCCCATGGCGTGCAGCAGTTTCAGTTCGTCGCGCTCCTTGGGCAGCGCCGACAGCTCGATGCGGGAACAATCGGGCGCCAGGCGCCGCACGATCCAGCGCTTTTGCAGGCGCACAAACGGGTCGCGCGAGCGGACCGCCTCGTCGAGCATTTCCTGGTACAGGATAGGCGCCGTGCCCTTGCCTTTTTCGGCCCACAGGCACGCCGAGGGCGCCAGCGCTTTGGCCTCGCGCGCCACCGATCCGCCGCGCCATTCGGCCAGCGCCACGAAGCGCTGCCGTCCCAGGCTGCCCAGGCCGGCCACGCGATGCGCCGCCCGCCAGCGCATGCCGCGTTCCGGCATCATGTGGTCGAACGCTTTGTTGGCGGCGGCGGGGCCGGGTTCGGTGGATTCCTGGAGCGCATGCAGCTTGGCCCAGTACGCTTCCGGATCGTGCAGGCGCGCGGTGGCCATCTGGCGCAGCACCGGATGGTGCTCGGCCAGAACGATCGGCCGTCCGCCAGCTTCCAGCGCCTCGCGGTAGCCGTTGAGGATGGCGGCGACGGCGGTCTTCTGGTCACAAGTCATTTCCGCCATCAGCGCGCTGGTCGAGAGGCGGATCAAATCGTTGGTATAGGCGAGGCGCCACACCTCGTCGAAATCGTTGATGCCCCACACCAGGCGGCCTTCGATGTCGCGCCACGTGCCGAAGTTCTCCACGTGCAGGTCGCCCACCGATAGCACCCGGGGCGCGTGCGCGGCCTCGCCGCAAACCTCCGTCCAGACCTGCGCCCAGCGGTAATAGGTAGCGCGCAGGAACGGGAACGGGGCGGTGCGCATCTGCTCGTGCTTAAACGCCAGGTCCGGTTCGACGATCCGCAGGTGCCTGGCCAGCCAGGCTTCGTATTTTTCAGTGGCTTTCCTGATATTCATAGGGGGTCAGGCCGTTGCCGGCGTCAGCATCCATTTGAGCACACCTTTTGGCTCCGGCCCGGTGCGTTCGCAATCCACGCGTACCAGCGCCGCCTTCTTCATGTCGATCGAAAGTACCGGGCTGGCCAGGAGAAAGGCGGCCAGCGAACTCATCAGCGGCTCATGGCTGGCCAGCAGGATGGCCGGCTCGCCGGACCGTTGGCGGATCTCCTCCCAGGTATCGTAGGGCGACGCATCGGGCAGGAGCGCCCGCGTCTTCACCACTTTTCCCCGGTAGCCCAGCGCTTCGGCGGCGATCTCGGCGGTCTCGATCGCGCGGTGGTAAGGGCTCGAGAAGATGACGCTCGGGGCGACGTCCGCGGCGCGGGCCCGTGCCAGGACGCGGCGCAATTTTTCGCGGCCCTCGTCGGTCAGCGCGCGCTCGGAATCGGGCGAGCTGTTGTCGGCAATGCCATGGCGGAGCAAATAAATTTGCAAACGATATTTTAGCAAGGCGTCGCGCGGGCGTTGCCCGCGATGTCCCTGCGGGACATAGAAGTCAGGAGTCAGGAGACAGGAGACAGAATAAAAGCTGGCGCCGCGGAGCAGTGGACCCGACAGCCGCACTCGCGGGGCATGGGAGTCGGGAGAGGGTGCAATATTCGGCGGCTCGGTAGGCTCTGGCAAACACAGAGACGCCATTCCGAGCCGCGCGCGCTAGCAAGCGGTTCTTCGACTTTTGCAACTCCCTCAGGAGTCAGGAGACAGAATTAAAGCTGGCGCCCATGGACAGTGAACCTGGCGCCGCTTCCGCGTGGCGGCGCCAGGTTTTATTCTGTCTTCTGACTCCTGTCTCCTGTCTCCCAAATCCTGAAAGGATTTCAAGGGCGGAGCCCTTGCCTAGAACTTCAGATGCAGTGCCAGTTGCATGATTCGCGGGTCTGCCGTGTTGGAGATCTGCCCGAAGCTGGGATCACCAATGTTCGTGTCCGGATTGCTGAATTCCACCGCGTTGAAGAGATTGAAGGCGTCGGCGCGCAGTTCCAAATCCGCCTTCTCACCTATCCGAAAGATCTTAGACAGCGAGAGATTGGTGTTGAACGCGCCCGGACCACGGAGCGCGTTTCGGCCAAAAGTTCCATAAGTGAACTGCCCCAGCAGAGTGGCCGGGTTCACCGTCGTCGCTTCCTGATTGAGCGCTACTTCGCGCGCATTGGAGAAGCTGTTCGGGTTGAACCAGTAGTTCCCGGTTTGCGCTCCGGAACTGTTGCTGTTGACGGTGCGGAACACGCCGGCGTCGTAATAGCGGACCGGCGCCACCAGGTCGGCACGCACCACCTGAATATCGCCGGCGCCGGAGGGACCGGGGCTATCGATTGACGATGCCGTGCCGGGGCTGAAGGCCATCACGTCGAGCGGAAAACCCGTTCGGTAGCTGATGATGGGATACAACGTCCAACCCTTGGTGAGCCAGGCCGCATGACTCGTTAATTTCCGGAAGGGCAGCTCCCAGCCGCCGGAGAGCGAAAGGAAGTTGCGGATATCGGTATCTCCCGAGGCGTGAAACTTATTGCGGTCGAAGTACGGCACGAAGGGATTGCGCTGCCGGTAGCCCGATTCGTTATCGAGCTCGTGCGACCAGGTGTACGCCAGGGTGAAGAACGTGTTGCCGAACCGCGAATCCGAAATCCGCTTCGTCAAGTCGGTCTGCAGGCCGTTGTAATCGGCCCGTCCCACGTTCATGAACGACTGCATGTAATTGTAGTCGCCGTTGTAACTTGGGTTCAGGTCGAGAATGCGGGTGTCGGTGCCGGGCACGAACGGATTAATATCCGTCAACCCGGTTAGACCGTTGGCGGTATAACCAATGTAACCGGCCTCCAGGGTCATGTTATTGGCAAACTGCTGTTGCAGAGACAGATTGAACTGGTAGATGCGGGGCGTCTTCAAGTTGGGATCCACGAAGAACGGATTGGCGCCGCCAATCGGGAGCATGCCGGCGTCGGCGAAGTTCACATTATGGTTGACGGGCTTAGACGGGAACGGGTTGGGCTCGCCGGCAGCTCCGTACGGATCGCTCATGATGCCGGGATCGGAGGCGAATCCGTTGGCGGGCGCGCTGAAGGACAGGAAGCCCGAACCGAAGAACGGAGCCTGGCCGTTGAACTGTAAGTTGTCCTCAGCCTTCAGAATGTCGTAGAACATGCCGAAGCCGCCGCGCACGCTGGTTCTGGCATTGCCGAAAACGTCCC
>CAZARO010000231.1:0-7398 GCA_964487165.1 uncultured Solibacteraceae bacterium
CCTCGCGCAGGCGGATTTCCTGGTCCACTTTACGCTGTCCGATGATGGGCTCGTTGATGCCGCCCAAATTCACCTGCCCCGTGACGCTCGAGATATCGATGGAGACGTGCATGGAGACATCGCCGTTCTCATGCACGTGCGGCATGATCTCCACGTTGACGCCGACGTCCAGATAGGTGAACTGCGTGTTCACCAGGGGACTGATGCCCGCGCCGCCAATGGCGCCGGTGGTGTTGGCGAAGCTACCGCTGGCGGTGGGCTCCTTCTCGCCGATCTTCATGGTGGATTTCTGCCCGTCCACCCCGCGCAACTGCGGCGACTGCAGCACCTTGGTGCGCGTGTCGCTGAGCGTGGCCTGAAACACCGCGCTGGGCAGCGTGGTCGACCAATCGTTGAAATTCGTCTGCCCGATGGCCGAGAAGGGAATCGCGTAGCCGGTGGTGGAACTGGATGTGCCGGTGCCGGTGGTGCCGGTAGTGGTGCCGGTGGTGGAAGTGGAGGTGGTGGTGCTGCTGGTGGTGGCCGTGGTGGCCGCCTGCTGCACCTGAATACTCTGCCGCGGCGTGAAATTACCCTGCAGATTGACACCGGTAGTGAACGGCCCGGCGGCCAGGCTGCGCATATAGACCGAACTGGCCTCCATCACGAAAATATCGATCACTACTTCGGACTTGGGCTTGTCCAGATCGTGGATAATCTTTTCGGCCAGCGCCACCTTGTCGGCCGTGCCTTTGGCGATGATGGCGTACTGTCCTTCAAACGGGAAGAGACGCTGCAGATCGGCTACCGTGCGGATGGCGGTAATCATGGCCGTCAGGTCCTGGGTCGCCTGGATGTTCTTGAGAAAGAAAATGCGCGTCACTTCGTCTTCGTAGTCACGCCGCTTGTTGGCGTTGTCCATGGTGACGAAGATGGTGTTGGCATTAATCGGCTTCCAGTATGACTTGGTGAGCAGCGCCAGATAATTGAGCGCTTCCTGCACGGTGGAGTTGTTGAAGGTGACGGTCTGCTTTTCCTTGGGGCCGGAAGTGAGGTACTCCGGGTCATACAAAACGTTAATCCCGGCGTTTAACGCCAGGGTATCGAACAGGACCTTGGGCGTCTGGCTGTTCATCTTGAAGTCCTGCAAGGTGGGCTTCAGAGGCCGCAATTCCGGCACCGGAAGCAGCCGGTCGATCCGGTCCTCGGTCTCCTTATTGGCCACTTGCGCCGGCGTCATCCCGCGGACTTCGGGCGCCGCTTCGGCACCGGTCTGCTCCACCCTCCGGCGCTCGCGCTCAATCATCAGCTGGGTGCGCAGGATCTCCTGTTCGGCCACGGTGGAAGCGGGATTGAGGGCGAACCCCTTCTGGAATTCGAGCAGCGCCTCGCCCAGCTGCCCCTGCGCGCGGATCCTGGTTCCGCTGCTGACATGCCAGGACGAATCCTCGAACCGGGCCTTCTGCGCGGCCATCTGGTAGTTCAGATCGCCGGGATCCTCGGAAAGCGCTTTTTCATAGTCCTCCAGGGCGGCGTCCCACTCTTTCTTATCTTCATGGGCCCGGCCTTCGGCGAGATACTTGTCGCCCTTGCGGGTCTTGGCCTCGATCGGAAGCATCGGGCCAAGCATGACGCCGGTCATGAAGATCGCCAGGAAACGATTGAAACAAAGCATGTTATTGTACTTTCCGAGGGTTACACAGGGTCTGCATTATTATCCAGTGCCACCTGCGCTGACCTCGGGCTGCTAACAGAGTGACGAGAAAGGGTTGGGGAGCGTGGAAAGGAAAATCGGCCGGGCCGCTATTTGCGCTTCAGTTCCTTCTCGATAATGGGGCGGACGGCATCCAGATCGAGATCGCCGTTGTACTTCTGGCCGTCGATAAAGATGGTAGGGGTGGCCTCCACGCCGATCTTGTCGCCTTCCGCCTGTTCGCGGGCGAGAGCCTGCTTGATGGCGGGGGAATCCCAGTCCTGCTGAAAGCGCTTGAGGTCGAGGCCGGCCTTCCCGGCCATGGCGAGGATGTTCGGCCGGGAAAGATGCGTGCGGTCGGCGAACATGGCGTCGTGAAGCTGCCAGAATTTCCCCTGGCGATGCGCCGCCAGCGCCGCCGCGGCAGCCAGGGCTGCCTGGGAATGCATCTCCAGGGGGTACTGCTTGAAAATGAGCTTGACGTCTTTGGGATACGCCTTCAGCACGGCGTTCAACTTAAGGACGGCCTGGGCGCAGTAAGGGCACTGGAAGTCGGAGAACTCCACGATGGTGACGCGCGCGTCCGCGGGCCCGAGGACCGGCGCTCCGTCCACCGGGATAGCGACGGGGTCTTCGAGGAGCTTAGGAGGGGTGGGGTGCATCAGCGGCGAAGCGTCGAGGGCGGCCATGACTGCCGATTCGTTGGCGCCCTTCTTGACGGAGGCCACCACGATGGCGGCGAGGCTCCGGCTGTAGGAGCAGCTCGGGTCCTTGAGGCGGCACTCGGCCAGCTTCATGGGGCAACCGCAAGGGCAGGGATTGGCGCGGAGCACCTTGAGCGCCAGCGTCTTCTGGGCGGGGGTGAGGCTGGTAAAGTCGACCGACGGGAGGTCCGGCGACGTCTGCCAGTCCTGGGCGAAGAGGAGACCGGCGGCCAGGGCGCACAGCAAGGTTCCCCTCGCGGATGAAAATGCCATGAACTTATTGTAGCTGGGTTCTTTCGATCGGATTTGCGGGAGGCACCTGCATTCACCGAGTTCGTCATTGCGCCGGCCATGCAGACGCCTGTTTCGGGCCTTGTCAGGACGTGTAACGTGCGAAGGCGCCAGGCAGCGGGATCGCAATCGACCGCAAGCGCGGCCGGGCGGCGCCTCTGCGTCACTCATCCAAAGGCAGGAAAGTGATGGTAATTCGGGCAATCCGGTCGATCGCTTTGCCGTTGCGAACGGTCGGCTCGTACTGCCACCGTAGCACCGCATCGAGAGCCGCTTTGCGCAGCATCTTCGGCCCGCTCAAGACTTCGGCGCCGGCGATTCTGCCATCTTTTCCAACCCAGGCTTCGATCTTTACGACCCCGCTCACCTGAGCGCGCCTGGCCCCGGGCGGGTAGTTTGGGACCATTCGGTGCAGTAGCTTACCGCCCTGTACATCGCCAATGGGCGCTACCAGCACGGTATCGTCGGTGACCACGGGGCCGGCGGCGTGGATCGCTGCCATTCCGGCCGTGAGGGCCGCCAAAACGCAGAAGAGCCTGATCATGCTTTCCTCCCACGCATCGCGATCGATTAGATCGGCAATGCGCGACAAGGGAAGTATAACTCGCGGCTCTTTCGGCGAAACGGTGTTATGGCCTAGGAAACGACCCGACTAAGTACCAGGATAGCAACGGGCGTACCGTACTAGTCCCCTGCCCGAGCTACGGTTTGTACCTATGGCGGACTTGGAAGGTATGCGACTAACCCTTCATTCGGTTATCGACGCCCGTCTTCTTCAGTTCGGCGGCGAACATCTCCTTAACAGCGGGATCCTCGTCTTCGTATTCGATGAGGTTGCCGCCCTTGCGGATACTGGTCTTCCCCAAACGGTGAGTGCGCCCGCCGCCGCCCAATCCGCGCATGAACCACCGGCCGTCGCCCCCCCACGTCGCGGCCAGATAGCGCGCTGGATCGCCGCTGGTGTTGAAGTGTTGATGAAACCAACCGTCCGGCGGAACGAATAACGTGCCCTCGCGGAACTCAACGCGTATGTGGTCGGCCGCCTCCGAAAACCGCGGCGAGCCCTTCCATAAAAGAGTAAAGCCCTGGCCATTCAGCATGAGCACATGCGATCCCGGACCGTGCCGGTGGGCCTTCTTATAGGTGCCCACCTCAAATTCCGAGATGTGCGCCTGCATGGTATTGTCGGCAAGCTGAAGTTCGATGCGGGAGTTGGCCTTTCCCCTCTCCGCCACCTTGAACAGTCCGAGGGTGCGGGCGTTCGCGATGTAGGCACTGTCCCAGGTGTCCACGCCCCCCTTCTGTTCGCTCTCCTCCGGATTGGTTTCCTTGTGACGCAGGTGTTCCGGACCGGTTCCGAACGCCTCCGCGTCGCCCTGATAGCGGTCGCGGAACACATAGTCGTTGTTGAACACGAAATCCAGATTGTGAAACAGGTCGATCACTACCGGAGCATTCGTTATGGCCACCAGGCGAACTGGTACGGCGCCTCGATTGCGATGCTGGCGCCAGGTGTTGAGCGGCGGTCCGAGTACCGCTCCGGGTTTCCATTTGACGGTCCGTTTGGCTCCGCCCGGCAGCCAGATATCTGTCTCACCCTCGCCCGCCGCTATATAGATCACCTCTTCGAAAAGATAGCGTTGCGGGATTGTCTGGCCGCCGGGAGGGATCTCGCAGACATATCCATCGTTCACGCCCTCGCCGCCCATCAGATCGATATATGCGCCCCGGACACCCAGGCGTTTCCAGGGTTGCAACACAACATTCCTCACATCCGGGATGCTGTGGCCCCCGTATAACGGTATGTTCTCCTGTTTGCGCCATTCATCGTAAGGGTTCAGGTTGGTCTGGTTATAGTCGCTCGCCTTAGCTTGCCTCGATTGGTCCTGGTTGGCCCGCAGAAGTATTTGGCTGGTGGCGGCGAAGCTGAGGCCGGACACCGCGGCGCGCTCCACGAAGTCGCGCCGCGAGGTCCGTCCAGCCAGGTATTCCCGTGTCCAGTTTTTTCTCATCATGGGTCCTCGTCGATGGCAGTCAGTCAATTTACCACTTGAGCTTCAACGCGAGCTGAATCTGCCGAGACGTTGTCAACGTGGAGGTGATCAGCCCCGCGCTTGGAGAAACACCCCCCGAAGAAGTGAACGTGGTGATCACCGGCCATCCGAAATTGGTGTGGTTCACCGCGTTGAAGAACTCCGCTCGGAATTGCACCGTGGCGCGTTCGCCCACGTGAAAGTTCTTGAACAGCGAGGCATCCCACTCAAACAGGCCGGGAGCGGTCAGGATATCCCGGCCGGCGTTTCCAAACGTCCCCGCGGCCGGAAGAAGGAAGGCCGCCGGATTGAACCACTGGTTGGGAGACCCTTCGATGATCGAGCCTGAGAAGTTGGGGTTTATGGACACACGATCGGGGTTACGCGTGTCCCCGTCCCCGGACTGGTTGAAGCCGACTAGAGGCGTGAAGGGGAATCCGGATTGCGCGGAGACGATGGAGTTCAGCACCCACCCGCCAAGCAATGCATCCTCCAGGTCCGATGACCCGCTGGCCAAAGCTTTGCCCCGGCCGACAGGCAATTCGTAACTGACGTTCGCCGACACACGATGGGTAATGTTGAAGTTGGACAGTCCCCAATCCAGCATCGGGTTGCGCGGATCCAGATAAGTGGTCGCTCCGCCCAGGCCCTCGTTGCCGAGGAACGACGAAGAGTGATCGTCCAGGCTCTTCGAGAAGGTATAGTTGGCGCGAAAGACCAGGCCGTGGCTGGTCTGTTTCGTCATGTCAGCCTGCAGGGCGTTGTAGTTGCTGCTGGCGTTCGAATACTCATAGCGGCTGTTCGAGAGGTTCGGATTGGCGCGCGGAGACTTGGGGGGGAAGTAGGGCTGCCCGTTCACAATTTCCGGGATTGCCGTGTTGGCATCTCCCGTGCCCAATAGATGGTAGCCTCGTTCTCCCACGTATCCTACGGAAAGCACCCACTTGTCGCTGAGAGATTGGTCGAGTCGCAAGCTGTACTGATCGACGGTCGGCATTTTCAGGTTCGGCTGTACACCGAGCGGCCCGATCTTCGAGCCGGGGATGTTGGCGCCGGGCGTGAGCAGCGTGGGAAACGTAGCCGGTGTCAGGGAAACCCGGCTGTCGTAAGATCCCAGGGGAATCGCGTCGCAGCAGGCGCCCATGTAGTCGAGTTGTTGGTAATAGATGCCGTATCCGGCATGGATCGCAGTCCTTGTGCCGAAGGGCGCCCAGGCGATGCCTGCGCGCGGTCCGAGCAGAAGCTTCGCATTGTTTACGGAGTATATCGAGTGTCCGATCACCGGCTGCGTCATCAGAATGCCATTGGCGCCCGGCACAAAGTTGCCGGCCAGGCCTTGCGGCGAGTTCCAACCGTTATTGAACTCGTCCCGCACGCCCACGGTAACCGTCAATCGCGGACTCAGCTTGAGCGTGTCCTGCGCATACCATGCGCCGGCTTTCTGCCGCCACGCGATCGAAATCGGGCTGAGAGTAGCCACCACCGATGAGGCCTCCCCGAGCATGAAGTGCTGGAGGTCGGAAAAGGTGGCGACGCCATATCTCTGGTCAGCAGCATTGTCGTTCGATTGCACAAGTTGGAACCAACCGCCGAATTCCAGGCGGTGGATTCCTTTGACGATCGACACCGAGTCCGTGATTGTACCCAGGTTTCTCGCGATATTTTCGTACTCCTGCGAGCCATTGCTGCCCGCGCCGGCAATGGCGCCGAGTTGGCCGTTGCCGATCGCGCCGATATTGATATCGCCAATCGGCTGCCCCGTGACGAAGGAAAGCTGGGAGTTGTTTACTGGCGGCGCCGTGTTCAGAAGCCACTTGGCGCGACTAAAACCTGCGCGGAATGTGTTCAGGAACGACGGGCTGAAAGTGTGCGTCTCTTCCACGCTGACAATCTGCGACCGCAGAGTGCTCGACGTTTGTTGGAGCGGCGTGGTTCCGGGGGTTTGGTTATAGCCGTCGTCAATGGTGTAGACGCCCGTCAGCACGTCGGTGGACGAGAAATTGTGGTCAACGCTGATATTTCCGAAATCCTCGCGGATGGCTTGTGGCGGATTGCCGTAGAAGAGTGCCGCGCCGCCGCCCAGTTCGGGCCCGTTGGCTTGCGGCCAGAGGGCGAAATAGGGCGCGATACCTGACCCCAGCCCGATATTCGACAGCGAGCCATTGGCCAGCGTCAGGATGCCCTGCCGCGCGTTGGCGTCTGGAACCACGGCCTCCTGGCTTACTGCAAGTCGCTGGCGGAAGCCTTCGTAGCTGCCGAAGATGAACGTCTTATCCTTGCGGATGGGGCCGCCCGCGGAGCCGCCGAATTGGTTCCGCCGGAAAGGCGGCGCTCCAACCGTGTGATCGAAGAAGTTGCGCGCATCGAAGTCGCTGTTGCGCACGAACTCGAACAACGTTCCGTGAAACTGGTTGGTCCCTGACATGGTCACCAGGCTGACTTGGCCTCCGGGCCGCTTCCCATACTGTGCGCCGTAGGTATTCTCGAGGACATTGAACTCGCGAACGGCGTCAACGCCCAGCAATTGCCCGCTCACGCCGCCCGGGATGACGTCGGACGTGGACACGCCCGTGTACTCAATGCCGTTGAGCAGGAACAGGTTGTAGTCCTCGCGGTTCCCCGCTATGGAAAAGTTGTTTCCCTGCCCGGCGCCGGTGCTGGTGGTTGGAACCTATGATAAAGCCGGCAAGCCCAACGT
>CAZARO010000232.1:0-7383 GCA_964487165.1 uncultured Solibacteraceae bacterium
CTAGGCTGGAACGTGGTTTTGAGCTTGTCGAGATCCTTCTTGAAGGGGTTGAAATTGACGTCGAAGGCGTTGCCTTGCAGAATTCTGCTGCCGTCTTTGGTGACGTACAGCAGCTCATCCCCGGAGACCTGCCCGCGCGCAATTTTCACGTGGACCTCCTGCATCCCCGGCACGTCCGACGGTTTGGGATCGCTGACGGTGACGGTGTCTGTCGGCAGGAGCACCCAGAGATGGCGGACGTAGACTTCGAGTTCGGCCTTATTGTAGGCCGATTTCTTATCGCTTTGGGCCACACCGGCCGCAACCAGCAACAGCGCGGCCAAGAAGGAGGAGAGAACCGGTTTCCACATTATTTCCATTGTAGACGAGCCTCAGCCGCCGCGGATATTTAGTACAATCGCGAGCGAGGGCATCGGCGAGGACTTCGCCTCGAAATCCCTTCGGGATTTGAGAAGTCAGGAGTCAGGAGTCAGAGGTCAGAATGCGAGCGCGAAATTCAGCTGGGGGCGTTGGCCGCGCCAGCGGTCATAATCGTCGGACCCTGTTATGGGCGCCCACGGCTTTCAGCCGGCCTCGCTGCCACGAGCCGAGTTTTTTGGAATTTGCCGCGTGACTGGTCTGTTCAAGTTCGACGGCGGCCTGAAGCGCCGCCTTTCGCGGGCTGAAGCCCGCGCCACCATGATGTGTCAATCAGCCTGGTGGGGTGGGCTTCAGCCCGCCAGTTTCGGGAGCAAATGGCGACACTCCAGCGGCGGCCTGAAAGGCCGACCGCAGGCCATGAATGGCCAAAGCCGAGGCGAGGGGAAATCACAGGTCAGGAGTCAGAATGCGAGAGCGAAATCCAACTGAGGGCGTCGGCCGCCCCAGCGGTTATAATCGACGCACGCTGTTGCGTGTAGCCGCCGCGGGCGCTGTCCTGCAATTAGGCGCGCAAGAATCCAAGATGCGGTTGGGCATTATCCTCAGCGTCGGCAGAGAACCCGATGCCGCCATCCAACGCGTGCACGACCTGGGATTACCCACCTGCCAGGTGGGCGTACGGGACACCGGCGGCGATGCCGCTGCCAACCTGCGCCGCGCGCTCGACCGCTACGGCGTGGAAGCTACCTCGGCAGTGGCCGGCGGGCCCGGACCGGAGGTCTACGATTTTTATCAGGGACCGCTGACCATCGGCCTCGTGCCGCGGCAGTACCGCGCGCAGCGGATCGCCCACATGAAAGAGATCTCCGATTTCGCCGTGAAGGCCAAAATTCCCGCCGTGCAAGGCCACTGCGGATTCATTCCGGAGAATCCCAATGAGCCGGAGTATCAGGAGGCCGTCGAAGCGATCCGCACGGTAGCGGCGTACTGCCGGCAGAACGGCCAGAAGTTTCGCTGCGAGACCGGGCAGGAGACGCCCATAACGCTGGTGCGGGCGATCCGCGACATTGGGCTGGACAACGTGGGAGTGAATTTCGACGCCGCCAACCTCATCCTGTACGGCAAGGCCAATCCGGTGGACGCGGTGGAAATCCTGGGCCCCTATATTCAGGGAGTACACGCCAAGGACGGGCTCTACCCCACCGATCCGAAGCAGCTCGGCAAAGAGGTGCCCATCGGCCAGGGCAAGGTGGACTTTCCGGTGCTCATCGCGCGCTTGAAACAGATCGGCTACCGGAATCCGCTCACCATCGAGCGTGAGATCAGTGGAGACAAGCAGACGGCCGATATCCTGGCCGCCAAGGCCTATCTGGAAAAACTAATCGGGTGAACCATGAACAGTGAAAAGTCCGAACGCCGCGCGTTCCTGAAGACCGCCGGAGCCGTGGGAGTGTTTACGATTTTGAAGCCGCACCTGGTGCGCGGGACCGAAGCTAATTCGGCGGTGCGGGTGGGGCTGCTGGGATGCGGCCGGCGCGGCAGCACGCACGCCAACACCATCATCCACCATACCGGCGCGCGCATGACGGCGCTGGGCGACCTCTTCCAGGATCAACTCGACGCGGCTAAAAAGCGCATCGACGCGGCGGCGCAGGCCAAGGGCTACGCCGGTGTGGCGCAAACCTGGGTGGGTCCGCGCGCCTGCCGGGAGATGGCCGAATCGAAAGATGTGGATGCGGTGGTGATCGCGACCCCGGCCTACTTTCACCCCGAGCATCTGCGGGTGGTGGTGGAGGCCGGCAAGCACGTTTACCTGGAGAAGCCCGTGGCGGTGGATGTCGCCGGCGCGAAGCACGTGCTGGAAATCGCCAAAAAGGCCGAGGGCCATACCAGTCTCGACGTGGGATTTCAGATCCGCTCGGCGCCGCCCTATGTCGAGTTGGTGCGCCGCATTCATGCGGGGGCGCTGGGCGAAATCGCGGCGGGCGAAGCGCACTACTACTGCCCGGCGCCCGACGACCGGCATTGGACCGGAGCCACCGGCGATGTGCTGCGGGTGCGCAACTGGATTCAGGATCGCGTGCTTTCGGGCGACATCATCGTGGAGCAGAATATCCACGTGCTCGACGTGTGTAACTGGGTGCTGAAAGATCACCCTGTAAGCGCCGTGGGCCGTGGCGGCCAGAACGGGCGTAGCGCGCCGGGCGACGACTGCTATTCGCATTTCGACGTGATCTTCCGCTATCCCAACAGCGTGCACGTCAGCTTCAATTCGACGCAATTCGGGAAGGGACCGTTCGAAGTGAGCGAGCGCTTTTTCGGCACGCGCGGAGCGGCGCAATTGCCCTACAGCGGTCCGTTCGGGATCGACGGCGAAGAGAAGTGGATGTGGGCGGGCAGCGAGCGTCAGGGCGCGGCGTCGTTCTCGGCGAGCGGGTCGTTTACCGACAATCTGGCGGAAGCGGACCCGGAGAAGCAGAAGGGATTTATCGAGAGCATCGCCAGCGGACAACTGCATAATCAGGCGGCGCAAGGCGTGGAGTCGGCACTTACTGCGATGTTAGGGCGCAAGGCGGCTTATATGGGGCGGGAGGTTACCTGGGACGAGTTAGTCAAGTCTAATGAGCGGTGGGACGCGAAGATAAATATAGAAAAGATGACATAAGTGGAGTCAAAGCTATGGCCATGAGCTATCCCCGGATACTGAAAGGCACTTCCATCCTGCTGGTTTCCGCACTGATTGGCACGGCATCGGTCGGCACCGCGTCCATCCTTACTGTTACCAACACCAACGATTCGGGCGTCGGCTCGCTGCGAAACGCCATCCTTACGGCTAGTGCCGGGGACACGATTGACTTCAACATCTCCGGTACCGGGCCGTTCAGCATTGCGCTCCTGGATCCTGTTGCAATCAACGAACCGTTGTTCATCAACGGCGCGTCACAACCGGGCTACGGAGGCACACCGCTGATCGACGTCGGTCTCACGACGTCTGGAACGCCCTTCACTCTGGGAAGTGGCGTAGCCTTCGACGCGCAGGGGCTGGATGTCATGCCGGCGGTTTTCACGGTGCTCAACCCCAACGATTCGGGGCCTGGTTCGCTCCGCAACGCCATCCTGAATGCGAACGATGACGACGGCGTGAACCTGGTCGACTTCGATATCCCCGGAACGGGACCACATACCATTGACTTGGTGTCGTCGCTTCCCGCCATCACCGACGCATTGACCCTCGACGGCACGTCACAGCCAGGCTATGCGGGCACGCCGCTCATCGACGTCGATACCAGCGATTTGACAACGCCCGGAACGGCCTTCACAACTGGCACGGGTGGAACCGTCGACGTGCAGGGGATTACCGTGAGTCCGGCAGCCGTGCCGGAACCCTCGACGTTTGCGGTGGTGGCGCTGACGCTCGCAGGCGCGGTGGTGGCAGGGAATAGGACACGCGTTTCGCGATCCGTGCTGCGCAACGCGCGACGCCTAGACCCATTACCCAACCGGCTTTGAGGCGGTCCAACTCATCAAGCCCCCCGCTCCGCGGGGGAGTCTGACTTAGACACAGAACAAGCTCTCCACTAACTGGCTGCCGTGCCAGTCATGACTTGTGCGCCTCCATATAGGTTCGCAGCACGGCGTTGATTCGCGTTTGATAGCCTTCCTGTCTCCGCAGCCAGCCGAGTAGGTCCGCATCCAGCCGGATTGTGATGGTCTGCTTTGGCTGCGGTAACGTGACTTTCGCTTTCTTCCAGAAGTTCGCGTCGGTTGGACGGGCTTCGGGATCGGCCTCGATTGCGCTCCGGATTTCTTTGTCGCTCAACGAGCCAAGGCGCTTCCAATCGGTTTTGCCGCCCTTAGCGGAGGCTTTGCCAGTATGCTTCTCTTTCATGCCGTTCTGCCCTCCATGCCGAAATGATTCGGCGTTCGGACTCGGAAACATCCGGGTAAATTACGGTCACCTCAGGCCGTTCGCGACGCCGATCGCAGACCGTTGGGCCGTCGAAATCCGGATCGCATCCTCGAACGCGATTCCATGGCGCGTTACGTTACGCTGACTTTTTCTTCGGTCCCAAACGCAGTTCATTGGCTCATATTTACATTATGTATTTACGCGGCCGCCTTGAGCAAAGGGGGCGACAGTCCGCGCGTATTTCGGCTTACGGGCGGGAAGCCCGACGGTAGTTACATCACCGGACCGATGCGCCACGGCACGAATTCCTTGTGGCCCATGCGTTCGGCGCAGGTCTGCCGGCCGGAGGCGGCCTCCAGGACGAGCGCGAAAATCTCGCGTCCCACCTGCTGGACCGTGGCCTCGCCGTCGGCGATGCGGCCGGCGTTTATGTCCATGTTGTCGCGCATGCGGGTGAAAGTCGCGGAATTGGTCGCGATTTTGATCACCGGAATGGTGGGAAAGCCGATGGCGCTGCCGCGTCCGGTGGTGAACGCGATGAGGTTCGATCCGCCCGCCGCCAGGCCGGCCAGAGAGACCGGGTCGTACCCCGGCGTATTCATGAACCCGAAGCCCGGCGTGGTGATGGCCTCCGCATATTCGTAGACGTCCATGAGCGGCGAGGTGCCGCCTTTGGCCACCGCTCCCAGCGATTTCTCCAGGATGTTGCTTAGCCCGCCGGCCTTGTTTCCCGGCGTGGGATTATCGTCGAAGCTGCCTTCGAAGCGGCTCAAATAGCGCTTGTATTCGCGGATGCAGTGGAGCAGCTTTTCCGCCACCTGCCGATTGCGCGCCCGCCGCACCAGCAGATGCTCCGCGCCGAAGATCTCGGGCGTTTCGGCAAGCACCGGCGCGCCGCCCAATTCCGCCAGCAGGTCCGAGCAGAACCCCAGGGCGGGGTTGGCGGTGATGCCCGAAAACGAATCCGACCCGCCGCAGTTCAGCCCCAACACGATCTTCGAGGCCGGCGCGGGCGTGCGCCGTTCCGCGGCCGCCTGTTCGATGAAGCGCGCGATTTCGCGGCGCGCCGCTTCCATGGCGCCGCGCGTGCCGCCGCTACCTTGCAAGGTCAGCCCGGCCAGCCGGCCGTTGCGCGGCGCGCCCGGCCCCAGGTAGTGGTCGATCTGGTTCACTTCGCAACCCAGCCCCAAAATCACCGCCGCGGAGACATTGGGATGCGCCAGCACGCCGCCCAAGGTGCGCCGCAACTGATCGACGTCGGGGCCGAAAGCGTGCCCGCAGCCTTCGCCGTGAGGGAAGGCCACCACGCCATCGACGTTGGGCGGCAGCGTCTCGCCGAGATAGCTTTCGGCGATCAACTCGGCGGTATGGGCGGCGCAATTACTGGCGGCCACCACGGCGATATAGTTGCGCGTGCCCACGCGGCCGTCCTCGCGCGCGTACCCTTGGAAAGTTGGCTCGGCGGCGCGCGCCGGCAGTGGGGTTTCGGTAGTTGGGAACTCGTAGTCGAGCGTGAGCTCCTGGAATCCCAGATTGTGGGTGTGGACATGGCGGCCGGCTTCGATGGCCGCCGTCGCCCGTCCAATGGATTGCCCGTAGCGTTCCACCATCTCGCCTGCGCGGATGGCGCGGAGCGCGATTTTGTGGCCCGCGGGAACGGCGTCCAGCGCCACCACGGTCACGCCGTCGACGCGCAGTTCGGCGCCGGCTGGAATGGGGACGCGCGCCACCGCGATGTTATCGGCGGGGTGCAGATGAATGGCTGAATTTTCAGCCGTCGGTAATTTAGCGATATCGAGTAGCATCAGATCCACTTCGTCATGAGAAAACGGTCCTGCATTTGGAATCCCGACCGGCGATACAGCGAGATGGCCAGCTCATTCTTCTGGCCCACCTCCAGGCGTAGCGCCTGCCATCCCCGCGCGCGGCACTGGCTGCCGGCGAAGGCCAGGGCCTGGCTGCCGAGACTGCGCCCGCGATGACTTTCCGTTACGAATAACTCGTCCAGCAGGCCGAACCGGCCGCCGAATTCCAGGCTGTACCCCAGCACCACCACCAGGTAGCCCGCGAGTTCGCCATCCGCGTCGATCATCCACGTGCCGCCGAACTCCGGCTCCGTGAGCAGCGCCTCGGTGGTTCGCCGCGCGCGGGCGGCATCGAAGGGATCGCTGCCCTGGGCGTACAACTGCGCCATCATGGCGACCACCCGCTCGACATCGAGAGGCGTTAGCGGGAGGAATCGGGCGGGCACGCTTCTATAATAAGAGAAATCAAGCCGGTGAAGCGCCGATTGACAATCGGCGCGCCAGAGTTTGGGCAGACCCCGGTGGGGCAGGATGGTATCCTGCGGACCGATGGCAATCGGTCCAGCCGGGCGCAGCCGGCCTTAAAGGCGAGCTCCGATCGCCAAGTACCACTCGGCGCGCAGCATACCGCATAGTTTTTCCAAGGGCGAGATTCTGCGGAAATCAAGTAGGGCAGGCCCCCTGGCCTGCGCGGGACGCCCTCGTCCCGCTCCCTCTGTGGATTCGCAAGAAGAGACCGACCAGGGGGTCGGCCGCGGACGCGGGCGTCCGCCCCACTATTTACGCAGATGCCCGAAAGTGGGAAAACTATGCGGCCTTAGGATACCATCCTGCCCCACCAAGGCAAGCTGGGGCATCAGCGTAGAATGAGAGAAATGCTCCGGAGAATTCCGCGTGCCCTGTGGCTGGTACTGCCGCTTGCGTACTTCCTGTACTTTTACCACCTGGCAGCCGTGGGATTGATCGGGCCGGACGAACCGCGCTATGCCGCCATCGCCCGCACCATGGCGGCATCCGGCGACTGGATCACGCCGCGGCTCCTGGGCCATCCCTGGTTCGAAAAACCGGCGCTGCTGTACTGGATGGAGGCGATTTTTTTTCGCGCCGGCTTAGGCGCCGAAATCGCGCCGAGGCTTCCAGTCGCGCTGCTGGCGGTGACGTTCCTCGGCTTCTTCTGGTGGATTCTCCGGCGCGAGTCCGGCGAACGCTCGGCGAGCTTCGCGACCGCGATCCTGGGCACATCCGCGGCGTGGATTGTCTCCTCGCAAATCGGCACCACCGACTTGCCGCTGGCCGCTACCTATTCGG
>CAZARO010000233.1:0-7360 GCA_964487165.1 uncultured Solibacteraceae bacterium
GCGTGCGCATCGAAGACGATGTGCTCATCACGGCGGGCCGGCCGCAGGTGCTTTCGGCCGGGATTCCATAGAAACTGGAGGAAGTGGAAGCCGCCATCGCGCAATTGCGGAAAGCGCTGAAATCCACGCCCATGCCATGAAACAAATTCTCTGCTTTGCGTTGTGCGCCGCGACCCTGGGCGCGCAGACGATCGTCATCCAGACCAGCACCCTCCTCGATGGACGCGGCGGCGTGCTCAAAGACCGCCAGATCGCGATCGAGGGCTCGAAGATCGTCAAAGTGGCGGCCGGAACGGCGAAGGCGACTTACGATTTGCGCGGTCTCACGGTGATGCCGGGATGGATCGACACGCACATCCATTTGAACTGGCATCTCGACGCCAATGGCAAGTCGGTAAGCGGCGGCGGCAAGCCGGAAGACATGGCGCTTGAAACCGCGGCCGACGCATACATCACGCTCAACGGCGGTTTCACCACGGTGCAGAGCGTGGGCTCGGCCATCGACGCGAACGTGCGCGACATTGTGGCGCGCGGGCTGCTGCCGGGTCCGCGGATCCTCACTTCGCTACGCCAGATCCAGCAGAATGCCGGCGACCCGGAAGCGCTGCGCGAGTTGGTGCGCCGCACCAAAGAGCAGGGAGCGGATGTCATCAAGCTGTTCGCCACGTCCGGCCTGGGAGCGGGCGGGGACCAGACCATGAGCGACGCGCAGATTCAGGCGGTGTGCGGCGAGGCCAAGGCGGTGGGGCTGCGCAGCGTGGTCCACGCCATCGGCGACGCGGGCGCGCGGGCGGCAGTGCTGGCGGGCTGCACGTCCATCGAGCACGGTACGTTCCTCAAGGACGAGACGCTTGAGCTGATGGTGCAGCGAGGCACGTTCTTCGACCCCAACCTGCTGGTGCTGCATACCTACCTGGACAATCGCGCGGCCTACACCTACACGCAGGCGCAACTGGACACCATCGAGAAGGGGATCGCGCCCACCGAGGACGTGATCCGCCGCGCCCGCGCCCACAATGTGAAGCTGGCGTTCGGCACCGATGCGGTAGCCGGGGCGCACGGACGCAACGCGGAGGAATTCGTGTACCGCGTGCGCGACGCGCATGAGAAGCCCATGGATGCGCTCATCAGCGCCACGTCGCGGTCGGCCGAATCGCTGGGATTGGGCGACACCATCGGGACGGTGGCGCCGGGGTTCGAGGCGGACCTGGTGGCCGTTGACGGCAATCCGCTCGACGATATCAGCGCGGTGCGCCGCGTGGTGTTCGTGATGAAGGGCGGGAAGGTGTACCGTAACGCGAGGTAAGGCCGTTACCGGTGTGCAATGCGTTCCTCGGCTTCCATGATGTTCCTCAAGATATCGTTGATTCGGGTCAGGTGTCCTTCGCCCTTGGATTTCAGCCAGGCGAGTACCCTCGGTTCGAGACGGACGCTCACGGGCACCTTCGGTCTGATGTCTCGCAGCTTCACCATCTGAGCTAACTGCTTGTCTGTGAGGTGCGGAATATCTTCGAAGTTGATGTCCGAATCGTCCCCGGCCGCCTGCTTCGCGGCGTGGCGCCGCAGCGACTTCCGTTCCTCGTCACTCCACTTCCTGTTCCCGATATCGCCGGATGTCATTTTTTTCAGCCCTGCGGGCCGAGATGATGCGGGTGATTTCCTGGCCATTGTTCTCCTCCCTCTAAACGTGAACAACCAGCAACACGACCGCGGCATCAGGTTCAATACAAGCCGAGCCAATCGCGTGCCATCGCTGTTCTCCCGTTTCGTCTATTCGGTCCGGACGCACAAGGCAGCGTTCGTCTTCGAAGACCAGCGCCGCCGCCTCGAATGAGATGCCGTGTTTTCTTTGGTTGAGACGGTTCTTCTCTTCCTCCCATTCGTAACACATCTGTATATACAAATTGTAGCACGGCTACCGTTAGGGTGTGGTTGGCGAAGGCAGCTGCCCCACATACATCTTAGTTTCGTAGATTACCTTGACTTCCCCGCCCCGCTGATACTTGGCGAATATCGCCGCCAGCTCTTCCATCATCGGCGGGTAGTTGGGCGAGCCGGGCAGCGGTGCGTACGACGAAGAAAGCAGGCGCCCGCGAATGCCCTCCCAATCGAAATCCTGCTGATTGGGAAACGTGGCCAGCTGCCAGTGATCGTGCATGAAAAAACGGCTGATGGCTTCGTCGCCGATTTGACGATGGTCCACGCGGCCGTAATCCGCGGACAGGCGCTGCAGCAGGTCCTCATATTCGGTGAGAAAGCCGGGCGTGACCAGGCGCTCATTCCAGATCAGCACTACCCAGCCGCCGGGTTGGAGGATACGGCGGAATTCGGCGCGCGCAGCCGGGGGATCGAACCAGTGAAATGACTGCCCGGCGGTGACGAAGTCGACACTGGCGTCGGGAAGCGTGGTGGCTTCCGCGCGCGCGTCCAGGCTGTGAAATCGCGTTTCGCCGGCAAGCTGCCTTTCGGCTCCGGCACGCATGCCGGCATTGGGCTCCACGCCGAAGACCTGGCAGCCGTAATTCAAAAATAGCCGCGCCAGAATGCCGGTACCGGAACCGATATCGGCGACGGACGAATCGGCGGTCAGGCCGCATTCGAGTTCCAGCCATGCGAGAATCGCCTCGGGGTAGGAGGGGCGATAGCGGATGTAGTCTTCCACCCGCGAAGAAAAACGCTTTGTCGGATCGGATTCCATGTCGCTACAATATGGTACGCCATGCCGAACAAACCTCACATCGTGGTGGTGGGAAGCGCCAATATCGACCTGACCACTTTTACCGATGCCATGCCGCGGGCCGGCGAGACGATTTTCGGGCGCGAATTTCACCTGGGATTTGGCGGCAAGGGCGCCAACCAGGCGGTAGCGGCGCAGCTCTGCGGCGCGCGCGTGTCCATGGTGGCGAGGGTGGGCGACGACCTGTTCGGACCGGCCACCATCCGCAATTTTCAGGAGCGCGGAATTGAGGCCGGCCACGTGATGGTAACCAAGGGCGTGTCGAGCGGGGTGGCGCCGATCTTCGTCGACAGCGCCGGCCAGAATCGCATCCTGGTAGTGAAGGGCGCCAACGGCTGCCTCTCGCCGGATGACGTGGACGCCGCGGGCGACCTCTTGCTCACCGCCGGCTGCATCGTTTTGCAACTCGAAATTCCGCCGGAAACGGTCTACCACACGCTGCGTTTCGGCCGCCGGCACGGCATCCGCACCATCCTGAACCCCGCGCCCGGCCAGCCGCTCGACCTGGCCGAGGTGGCGAACGCCGACTACGTGATCCCCAATGAGACGGAGGCTGAAGCGCTGGGCGGCATGCCGGTACATAACGTGCCTGAGGCCTGGACCTGCGCGCAAAGCCTGGTGGCGCGGGGGCTGCGCCGCGTGATCGTGACTCTGGGAGAGAACGGAGCTTTATGCGCCGATTCGAGCGGCGTGCGGCATGTGTCGGCCCACACGGTTTCGCCCGTGGATACCACCGGGGCGGGCGACGCTTTCATCGGCAGCTTCGCGACGTTCCTGGCGGACGGCTGCGAGGAGCGCGAAGCGGTGGATCGCGCCAACGTCTACGCAGCGCTTTCTACGCTGGCGGTGGGCACCCAGAAGTCGTTCGCCACTCGCGAGCGGTTCGAAGAGGAGTGGTCTAACGTTAAGGACAAGCATGGCAAGTGAATCGATCCAGCCGGCGCGGTACACCTGCTATCGGACGGCTGGCTCCATCGCGGTGGACGGCAAGCTGGACGCGCCTTCGTGGCGAATGGCGCCGAAATCGACACCTTTCGTCGACATTTTGACGGGAGAGGCGGCCTGGTTTGACACGCGCGTGGCCCTGCTCTGGGATGACGAAAACCTCTATTTCGGCTTCTGGCTGGAGGAAACCGACGTGTGGGGATCGCTCACCGAGCGCGACTCGAAGATCTGGGAAGAGAATGACGTGGAGGTGTTCATCGGCGGCACGGACGCTTACTACGAATTCGAGATCAACGCGCTCAACACGATCTACGAGGTGTTCTGGATCTGGAAGGACATTTTGAAGCCGGGTTCGCCCTACTACGGACGCCCGGAGTTCGACCCGGCCACGCGGCGGACCATGGTGCTCGATGGCGTGGGCGGCCACGTCCATCCGCGGGGCGAGCGATGGGGGTTTCTCGACTGGGATTTTCCGGGACTGCGGACCGCTGTCCATGTAGATGGCGCGGTCAATCGCCGGGACGGGCGGGATAAGGGGTGGACGGTGGAGTTGGCATTTCCGTGGCGCGGGCTTGCGGACCTGGCCGACGGCCGAACATTACCTCCCAGGCATGGCGACGTCTGGCGCATCGATTGCTCGCGATTTGAGAAGATCGGCCGGAATGGCGAAGTGCTGGATCCGTGTGCGGGCTGGACCTGGAATCGCCACGGGCACTACGATTCGCACATCCCCGAAGCGTTTCCGTACGTAACTTTTTCGGAAAAGAGCGTGGCGGAAATCGTGGGTTAATTCGACTGCGCCATGGTGGCGGCGGAGGTGCGGCGGTTCATCCAATGCAGCCACGCCATGCTGAGGACGCGGACCACTTCGGCCGGGTGGTACGGCTTCGAGAGCACATCATAGGCGCCCAGGTTGAGGGCCTCGGCCCAAAGGTACTCGTCGGCGGTGCGGGAGGTGACAATCAACATCGGCGGCGCGGAGAAAGTGCCGACCGATTCCAGCACGTCTTTCCAGCTTCCCGCCACGGAGTCGCGCTCGCAAAGCACGATGGGCACTCTTTCGTTCTTCAGCCGGGCCGTTGCAGACGGGACATCCTCGGTAGCCGCCAGAGTCCAGCGGGTGCCGGGGCACATTTTCCAATCGGTACGATCCAGAATGTTGGCCAGAACACGAAGGTCCTGATCCTGCGGACCGACGTGAAAGACGGTGACGCTGGCGGTTTTGGCTTTGCCGTTAGCGGGGTTCATTTTGTCTGCGTTCTTTGAGTACTTATCGGACATACGCGTCTCTTTCACCGGTGATCACCGGCGGACCTGGGCATCGCTTCACTGGCCAAAAAACGTGACTGCCTTCTCGCAGCAATTCACGCACCAACTTGGCGGGTCAGAAGGAGCCGTTTAGTCGACGGAGACTTTGACTTGACGGACTGGCACAATTCCTGCTCGGCGAGGAACCAGTCAATTTCCGGAGACCCCTCGGGACAACCACGTTCCTGCCAAAGCCGATAGGCGAGCGCGGCGATGGTGGAGGAATCCGGCCTTATTTGCGCCACAACGGGACGGGCTGCGGGACTCTCGGCAGAAGCCGATTGAGTCTTCGATACGCCCTTAGTCTGCTGCTTTGCCATGCGGGTAACCTCAGTGTTGACACACAGTTGATATTAGTTATCTGGAATCACCCATTCCAGATATCAGTAAATGGGGTCAACGATGCGAGCCACGTGGCGCGGGCGCTTGAAACAGGTAGAGCTTCAGCGAGTAAGCCTGAACTCTGGCCCAAATAAACTTGCTTTGTGATTTCAGTTTATCCTCAGCCTGAAGATATTGTCAACTTATTTAACCGAAATTCCAACGAATTAATATGTTTATGGGACGAATTAAAGGACGTTATTGTATGCCGCCGGACACCTAAACGTTTACCTCTGTGTCACGCTACACTCAAAGAGCCGTGGATCTCGCGCGCCAGGCGCACATGCGCCATCTTGTGGAACAACTGGAGAAGCTCGCAGCCCGTTTGCGTGACGGTGGCGGAGCGGCAAAAATCGAGAAGCAACACCGCGCCGGGAAGATGACCGCGCGCGAGCGCATCGCTGCCCTGCTCGATAACGGCGCCTTCTTTCTGGAGATCGGCCTGCTCGTAGCTTACGACCAATACGACGGCCAAGCGCCCGCGGCGGGCGTGGTCACCGGCCTCGGCAAAATCGAAGGCCGCCCGGCGGTGGTGGTGGCCAACGATGCCACGGTGAAGGCCGGCGCATGGTGGCCGGAGACTATCACCAAGATTCTGCGCGCCCAGGAAGTGGCCATGCGCAACCACCTGCCGATTGTCTACCTGGTGGATTCGGCGGGCGTCAACCTGCCATACCAGGACGGCATCTTTCCGGGACAATACGGCGCCGGGCGGATTTTTCATTACAACTCCTTGATGCGGCGCAAGCTGCACATCCCGCAGATCGCCGCGGTCATGGGCCCCTGCATCGCCGGCGGAGCCTATCTGCCGGCGCTCAGCGACGTGATCGTCATGGTGGAAGGTGTCAGCTTCATGGGCCTGGGCGGGCCCAACCTGGTGAAAGGCGCCACCGGCCAGTCGATCGACTCCGAGCCGCTGGGCGGCGCGCACCTGCACACCGCAGTCTCGGGCGTGGCCCACTTCATGGCCACCGACGATGCCGATTGCCTGCAGCGTATCCGCCAGCGCTTTCGCCAATTGCCTCCGCCGCGCAATACCGCGCCCGGACCGGCGCACGAGCCGGCGCAGGATCCGGGCGATCTCTATGGCGTGCTGCCGGCTGACCACCGCTTACCCTATGAAATCGAAGAAATAATCGGGCGCATTTTCGACGCCGGCGACTACTGTGAATTTCAGCCCGAGTACGCGCCCGAGATGCTGTGCGCAAACGCCGTGCTGGCGGGACACCCGGTGGCGATCGTGGCCAATCGGCGCGGATTCCTGAAAGCCAGCGGGCGTCCCAGAATCGGCGGCATCATCTACGCGGAGACGGCGCGCAAGGTGGCGTATTTCGTGGAGACTGCGGAGCGGCTCGGCCAGCCGCTGATATACCTGCAGGACGTTTCGGGATTTATGGTGGGGCCGGAGGCCGAACGCGCGGGGATCATAAGGGCCGGCGCGGAAATGGTGGAGACTATGTCGTGCGCCACGGTTCCGAAGATCGTACTGACGCTCAATCACGCCAGCGGCGCGGGGTATTACGCCATGGCCGGGCAGGGTTTCGACCCCAATTTTACGTTCAATTGGCCCACCGCGCGCATCGGCGTGATGGAAGGTGAATCGGCCATTCAGGCGCTGTACGCGGGGGAGTTGGAGAAATACAAAGGCGGCCCGTTGCCCGAAGATCTGCAGTCCGCCATTCAGAAAACCCGCGCCGATTACGAGCGCTGGCTGGATGCCAGATACGCCGCGGCGCGCGGCCATTGCGACGCAGTGATTGACCCGCTGGAATCGCGGCGGGTGCTCACCTGCGCGCTGGAGGCGTGTCTCTCATGATTCGCATCGCTAACGGACAAGGTTTTTGGGGCGACTGGCTGGAAGCGCCCGTGCGGCTGGTGGAGCAGGGGCCGATCGATTATCTGGCGCTCGATTACCTGGCCGAGATCACCATGTCGATTCTCCAAAAACAGCGGCAGGCCGATCCGAACCTCGGCTACGCGCGGGATTTT
>CAZARO010000234.1:0-7349 GCA_964487165.1 uncultured Solibacteraceae bacterium
GCCATTCCGAGCCGCGCGCGCCAGCAAGCGGTTCTTCGAATTTTGCAACTCCCTCGCCTGTCACGACGGTGAATCATTTGACCGCTGCCTGCACCCGCGCGAACTCATCTCCTGCCCCGTAGATGCCCACGGGCAGCCGGCGGACCTCAGCCTGAATGGCGGTCACGCGCTCGTCTCGCGGCGGTAGAGTCTCAAGCACGTCACCCGATCCGGGTGCCGCTTGGACTCGTCCCACGTAGGAAGCCAGGCCGGAAGGATCGTACCCGGCTGCCGCCATCGCTTTGACCGCCAGGTAATCCGCCTCGCGTTCCTCGCTACGCTGAAACGCCAGCATTCCCATCGGCGCAGGCTCGGAAAAAGCCCCCTGCCAGGGCGCTCCTGAGGGATCGGGCATCGCCAGCTCGTTCCTGGTTGCCAACTTCGTCCAATGACGTGCCACCACGTGGGCCATAGCGCGCGCCAGCATCCCCGCGAACTCCGCTTCGTTCCGCGCCGCTGCGATCAGATCCACCGAAACGAAAATTGCGCCCCCCGGAAAGGCTGCCGGCTCGTGAGTCGCTCCTCCCCGATCTTCCCGGATGGTCTCAATCCGATACGTCCACCCGCCTGGAAATTGCGCGGCCAGGTTGGCGCCCACTCGCTTCACATAGTCGCTGGCGGCGGCGATGGCCAGCGGCGTGGTCTTCTGACTGAACTCCAACGCCAGTTTTTGACCGAGAGCGATCTCCTTGTCCCTGGTATAAAAGTTGACGCCCTGGCCGGGCTGCCGTTCCTGTCCCTGCCCCACGCCGACGGCCAGCACCGCGACACACCATAAGCCTCGCATTGCGATTCACCCTTCGCCGGTTCGACGCGCCTCCAGGCCGCCCGGTTTCGTCCGGCTCGCCGTGAACTAATCCGCGATGAGCTCCTACCTCACATCCCCCGGCAACCCGCCCGCCAGCCAACCCAGCACCGCCGGCTCGCCATAGCGATCCACCAGCGCCGCCACGCTCGCCGTCGCCTCGCGATACGCACGCCGTGCCCGGTCGGCGTCCGCCGTCTGCCGCAGATCGGCATCCGCGGGAGCCTTCCCTGCCCCTTTCGCCGTGTGGGGGTCTTCGAGGTATCCCACCAGCCCTTCGCGAAACCAGACCGGCAATCCTGCCGCAGCGTGCGCTTCCAGCAGCACGTGCAGCAACTCGTGACGCAGCGCGCCCGTGGTCTGTAGGTGAATATGCACCCCCACGGTGTGCGCCGCCACCCAACCCGGCTCGCCGGTGGCATTGCGAAAAGTCTCCACGTCGGGATAGAGGTGGATCTCGATGCCCCGCGGCGGCGCAAAATTCGTTCGCGCCGCTAACTCGCGCAACTGCCTCTCGGCCTGCGCCAGCAGCGCGCCATCGCGATCGGGGTGAGTGGTGAACAAGGTGACGCTTTCGCCGCCCAGCCGCGTCCACGCGATGCCGCTGCCGGCCGTCCTCACCACCGTCCCAGGGTAATAGAACGCCAGAATTTCGCGGTATGACCGCCCCTCCGCGCCCATCTCGTCGGCGCCGCGCTGGCACAGCCCCACGCCATGTCCCGCGCCCGTCCCTTGAAACTCCAGGCCCGCCACTTCATACCGGTCGCCGCGCATGGTATCCCACCCCAGCGCGCGCCCCACCGCGAAGCGAAACGCCGTCGCGCTGATGCGCACCCGCTCGCCCGCGCCCGCGAGCGTCAACTCGCGCGCCCGGCCCGACGCGGTACGCCCCGAAATAGTCACCTGCTCGATGGTCCGCGGCGCGCGCAACTGCGACCGCGAGAGTGCCGCCAGCAGGTCGGCCGCCTTGGCCCTCCACTGCCACTCCCCCGCCCCGCCACGCACGCAATACGGATCCGTCCTGCTTCGCAGGTACGTGGCGGAGACCTCGGGCCATACCGCCGACACGTCTTCCGTCTGCCCGCCGCAATCGAGCGAGTACACCGCGAAGGCCGGTTTCCCCGCCGACCACAGCAACTCCCCCGCCGTGGCCGCCGCCGCCCGTTCCATGCGCGGCGTGACCCCCGCCAGGTCCACCCGCTGGCAGTGCGTGGTGCCGCAGAGGTCGTACCCCTGCTGCGCGTGCCGCCCGCGGCCGTACACGCCGAAGGTGCGCGCCGCTACCGCCAGCGCCTTCAGGGCCTCATCCGAGCGCAACACGCTCCCTTCGCCCGCCAGCACCGCCGCCACATATTTTTCCAACGGCACTTCGATGGTGGTGCTATTCACGGCCGGCTGCGGACGTACCTTGAGCAGCGTCTGCGCGCCCGCGGCCGCCGTCAGCAGCGCCAGCAGCAGCATTCTCATAGCCGCCCCGCGAAGTGCGCTTCCAGAATCCGGGCGGCGACCGGGGCAGCGTCCGCGCCTCCCGATCGCCCTTCGAGCATCACCGTCACCACCACCGATGCCGCCCTGGCGGGCGCGAATCCGCAGAACCACGCATACATGGCGCCGTCCGATGCGCGCACGCTTCCGGTCTTCCCCGCGACACTCGCGCCTGCCACCCGCGCCCGCTGAGCCGTCCCGAACTCCACCGCGCCTTCCAGGCCGCCGCGGATCGTGTCCGAGGCCGAGAGCGCCAACCGCCGATACGCCAGCGCCATTTCCGCGGCGGTCACCAGCACGCCGCCCTCGCCGATGGCCTGCAGTTGTTGCGCTTCGCGGCCTTGGGCGCGTTCCACGCGTCCCGAAGTTTCGCCTTCGCCCAGCCATCCGCTACGCGACGTGAGCCCGCAGCGGACCAGGTGCGCCGCCAGTTCCCCGGGGGCCAACCGCTCCGCAAAGTGCGCGGCGTAGCAATTGCAGGAATACGCCAGCGCCGTCCGCGCGTCCATGGGCGCCGCCATCGGGGGATGCGAACAGTTGAACGGCCGCCCGCCGATGACGAGCGCGCCGGGACACGCATACGGCTCGGCGGCGGTGAGTTTGCCGCCCCGCAAAAGCGCCTCGATGGTGAATGGTTTGAGGGCCGACCCCGGCGGCACCAGCAGCGCGCCCGCGATCTCCGGACCATGCACCGCGAGCAGCGCGCGCGTGCGCACATCCACCAGCAATGCCGCGCCCGGAATATCGCCGATGACGTGGGCGAGGCTCTGCCGCGACGCTGCCAACACGCGTGCGCCCGCGCCAAAGAGCAACGCCGCTGCGTCTCGCCGGGTCATGAAGCCAGCTTACAGCTTTTTAGCTATCAGCCTTCAAGGGCGCAGCCCTTGCGCGAACTTGGCCACCAGCGCGGCGGCAGCTGGCATCTGGTCGGGGCGGCCGCGCAGTACCACTGCCGGCGGTTGGGAAAATGGGAAAAGCCGCTGCAATCCCAGCGTGGAGCGCAACTCGCTGACGAGCGGCGTGAGATCCGTGGGACCGCTCTGCTGCCCGACATAGAAGATCCGCACCACGCCATCGATCAGGTCCGGCATGGTGGTCTGATGGACTCCGCCCGGATCGGCAGGCTTGGCCATTTCGTGGACTATCCAACCGGCGGCGGCCACCTTTGCCGGCGACGCGCGCAAAATCAGTGCCTTCCCCGACGAAAACGGAAACAGCCGCTGCAGGTCCGCCGTGGTGCGGATGGCAGTCACCATCGCTGTGAGTTCGGGGTCGGTGGACTTCGGATCCATTCGAAATATCTGTATGAACGAGTTCCCATCCTCCTTGTCCAGCCGCTCCGGTCCCATCAGATAGGGCTGCGAGTCACCGCCGGGAGCCTGCCCGCCGTACGGCAACACTTGATTTACCATCCATTCGGCGGCCGCGATTTTTTCGGGCGTGCCGCGGCACACTATAGCCTTGTGAGCTTCAAACGGAAACAATCGCTGTAAATCGACGACCGTGCGGATGGCCGTGACCGCTGCTGTTATATCGGCGCCAGTGGCGGCGGGCGATAGGGGAATCACGGCAATTCCCTCGCCTCTGTCGCCGAACATCTTATATTCGGCCGGCGCGCCCGATCCCGCCGCTCCGCCCGGCTGGTCCAACTGCTGAAACAGCCAGTCAGCCGCCACCAGTTTCTCCACCGGACCGTGCGCCTGCAAAGACCGATGCTCCGGATCGGGCACGATATCTTGCAGGTCTACCACCGTCCGGATCGCCGCCGTCACGGCCGTCATGTCCGCCGGCGTGGCCGGCTGGGTGAAGTAGAACACCTTGTCCGCCTGCCCAAAGCCGAGGACAGGAAATAGAGCGGACATCGCTAAGGTACCAAGCGTAGTGCGCATGCGGTACTCCTGCCTTATGTGACGCCCATATCCGAAAAAACGTGCACTGAATCTCGCCGCTCCTAAAGGAATAACCGGTGTCAGCCGATAGTAATGCATAGTGCCTGACCAGGACGAGATATTCAATATCGAGCAACTATCGCAATACCTGAGAGTCCCGAAGTCGACCCTCTACCGGTTGGCAGCCGACGGCAAAATTCCCAGCCACAAGGTGGGACGGCATTGGCGATTCCGCCGCGATTCCGTGGACCGCTGGCTGGACCGGCCCGGCGAGCAACCTCCGCCCTGCGAGGCCGGACGATGAATACTCCCACCATCCTGGCCGTCGACGACACACCCACGAATCTGGAACTCGTCAAGGGTGTGCTCGACGCGGAAGGCTTTCACACCCTCACCGCGGACAACGGCCGCACAGCCTATCAAATCGCCCGCGCCCAGCAGCCTGACCTGATTCTGCTGGATGTGCTGATGCCCGTCGAGACCGGTTTTGAAACGTGCGCGCACTTGAAGTCCGATGCCGCAACGGCGGATATTCCCATCATCTTTCTGTCCTCTCTGGACGATGTGAAGAGCAAAGTGGCCGGCCTCAAAATGGGCGGCGTGGACTATATCACCAAGCCGATGTATGGCGAGGAAGTGCTGGCCCGGGTGCGCGTGCATCTGCGCATCCGCGAGACCAACCGCGCGCTGGTGGAGCAGCAGCGCGCCCGGCTGAACCAGTTACGCGACGCGCAACAGGCCATCCTGGTGCGTCCGGAAGACCTGCCGGACGCCAATTTCGCGGTCTATTACAAACCGCTCGAAGAGGCCGGAGGCGACTGTTACGACGTAGTCCCGCTGGGGGCCGGCATTTTCGCTTACTTTGTGGCCGATATCAGCGGCCACGGCCTGAGTGCCGCATTTCTCACCTCGGCCGTGAAGGCGCTGCTCAGGCAGTACGCCGGGCCGATGTTCTCGCCCGAGGACACCATGCGCGGGGTGGATTCTGTGATGGGGCAAATGCTCGGCGAGGAGCAGTATCTGACGGCATGCTACGCGCGCCTCAACCGGCAGACTCACCGGCTCTCGGTGATCAGCGCGGGGCATCCTCCTTTGATTCTGGTAAGCCCTTCCGGGGCCTCGCAGACCGTGGAGTTGGATAGCGACCCGTTGGGAATATTCGGCGGGGCAATTCTCCAGCGCACCGACATCAAGGTGTCGCGGGGCGACCGCTTCTATATGTACAGCGACGGGTTGATCGAATCTTCACCGGGCGGCGGCCGGCGCGAAGGGCTCGATCGCCTGGTGGATGCATGTGTCCGCCATCGCGTTTTACCGCTGGCCGAATCGGTCGCAGCAATCGTAGACCGGCTTGTCCGGCCGAATGCGGAAGATGACCTCCTGCTACTGGCGGCGGAGGTGGGCGTGTGAATTGGTCGGCCGGCCGCGGGTCGCCTAAAGTCGCGACGCCCGTCAGCCGATAGAGAGTACGCAGGCTGTTTCACCTGCGCCGCAAGTCCGTTTGGCGGGACCGTCGCGTCTCCGCTTTCCGGCCGACGCTTCAGTTCGTTAAAGGAAAAACCGATGACCCGTATGTTGACCGTAGCCCGCAACAGCCTGCTGGCGGCTTTGTTCCTCTCCCACGCCGCAACCGCCACCGAAAACGGCGCCAGCGTCTACCCCGTAGGCGCGGAAACAGTCCTGCCAGGCTTGACCCCGGGCCCTGGTGGGACGATGTTCTACGAGTTCACGTTGTTCTACCAGGCCAACGCCCTGATGAATTCCGCCGGCCGGAATGAAGTCCCCGGGTTCCATCTCAGCTTCCAGGCCGTGGCCCTGAAGGTGGCGCACAATTGGGGCGTGCGGCTCCTGGGAGGGTCTCTGGTAAGCGTAGCGGCCGTACCCCTGGAGTTTGAGAGCGTGACCACGCCGGGGGGCACTTTCGGTAAGGAGGGGCTCGGAAATCCGGAGCTTGGCTTGGCTTACCTGGCATACCATAAGGGCGCGTGGCATTGGTTCTACGGGCTGGACACCTATACGCCGGGCTTTGCATACACCAAAAACACGCCTATCAATCTCGGACAGCACAACTTCGCC
Source organism: uncultured Solibacteraceae bacterium (assembly GCA_964487165.1). Taxonomy (GTDB): domain Bacteria; phylum Acidobacteriota; class Terriglobia; order Bryobacterales; family Bryobacteraceae; genus PALSA-129. The sequence continues at coordinate 6,295 of CAZARO010000234.1, forward strand.
ACCGTGCCCGTGGGGGCGTTTACCTGGCTCCCCAATTTGGGGCGGACGGAAGTTAGCTCCCGCTTCCAGTACATCGTGAACTATACCGATCCGGCTACTCGTTACCGCTCCGGCAAGGAGTTCACCTGGGAATTCGACGGCATGAGGAATATCGGCAAGAAGGTCGCCGTGGGCGCGAACGGCTTCTATTACCAGCAAACCACCGACGACCTGTTGAATGGCGTGACGGCTGGAGACGGCAACCGCGGCCGCAACGTGAGCATTGGTCCTGAGATTCGCGTGCACGTCGGGCATATGGCGTTGATCGCCAAGTATTCAAGAGACACGCTGGTCGAGAACAAGCCGAAGGGAAATATGTTCTGGATCCAGATGGGAATGCCGCTCGGACGGCACGAGTAGCGCCCGGCCAGCCGGCTGCCGGACTTCGTCTTAAGGAGCGAACTGTGGAATTCGATCGGTTGCGGTTGATTTCGGAAGTGGGCCAGTGAATCGTCCGGTCCAGGTCGGCTGTGAAATACGGGCGGCACTGCCCGCCAGCTTGCAGGCCGTGGAAGAATTCTTTGTCGAATTCCGCCGGGAAAACAGGTCACTGCTCGATTCCGTCAACTGTTTCGCCGCCGAATTGCTGCTCCGCGAGGCCTTGACCAATGCCGTGGTACATGGCTGTCACGGCGATCCGGGCAAGCAGGTCCGCTTTATTTTGCGGTTGAAAGGCCGGCACCTGCTGATCGCCGTCGAGGACGACGGCGACGGCTTCGACTGGCGCCTGGCGGGGGACAGTTCGCCGGACCTGTCGGATTGTTCCGGCCGGGGCATGAAGATCCTCCGGAAGTATGCCAATCACGTCCGGTATAACGACCGCGGCAATGTGGTAGCGATGATCAAACGTTTGTGCTGAGGGAACACCAATGATAGTGGTTACACGGGAAGACAACAAAGCCGTCATCCGGCCCGCGGGAGATAACATCGTGGCCGCTTCGGTCCCCGAGCTGCGCTCGAAGATGCGCGGCATCGTCGACGAGGGAGTCAGTGAGATGGTGGTCGATCTGACGGAT
>CAZARO010000235.1:0-7329 GCA_964487165.1 uncultured Solibacteraceae bacterium
TACGAGATTGGTCAGTGACTGGAGTTCAGACGTGTGCTCTTCCGATCTGCACCGAGGCCACCGTACGGGCTGAGATGAGCCGGCTGCGGCGGACCCTGACCGACCACTACGAAGGCCCCGGCGCGGCCGACCCCTGGCGGATCGACCTGCCCGGGCGTGGATACGTTCCCGCCCTCGTGCCGCACGAACAGCCCGCTGTCCAACCGGCAGTCGCCCCTGCCGGCCGCCACCATCTCGTGGTGGTGTTGGCGATCACGCTGGCGACAGCGGCCGCCCTGATTGCGGCGCGGTACTGGCGCCCCGGTCCGTTCGCCATCCGCTCGGTGGCCGTTCTGCCCTTCGCCAACCTCACCGGCGATGCGCATAACGATTATCTGGCCGACGGCGTCACCGAACAACTCACCGACGCCCTGGCGCAGATCCCTTCGCTGCGCGTGGTGGCACGGACTTCTTCCTTCCAGTTCAAGGGCAAGAATGCCGACATCAGGGAAATCGGACGGCAGCTGGGCGCCGATGCGGTAGTGGAAGGCAGCATACGGTACCTCAACGGCAAGCTCCGGCTGACCGCGCAGGTGAACCACGCCGGCAACGGATACCACATTCTCTCGCGCAGCATCGAGGGTGGCCCGCAGGAATTAGGAAGGCTGGAAAACGAGATGGTCCCGCCGCTGGTGGCGGCGCTGCGGCCGGGGACCGCGGTGGCCAGCCGCCGGACGCCGGATGCCTCGGCTTACGACCTCTATTTGAGGTCCCGCGTATACGGCGGCAAGGGCACGCGGGCGGCCTTCGACCAGGCCGTGACGCTGCTCAATCAAGCTATCGAGCACGACCCGCAATTCGCCGACGCCTACGCCGCCCTGGCCGGCGCCTATGCCAGCGGCGCGGTGAACTTCGCGCCTGAGCCGCTAGAATACGCCCGCGAAGCCAAGAACAATGCCGCCATCGCGCTTGGTCTGGACCCCGCGAATGCCAGCGCGGAGGCCGCCCAGGGATTGGTGGACAGCCTGATTCTGCTGGATTGGAGCAAGGGGGAGCAGGAACTTCGCAGGGCCGTTGCGCTGATGCCGCAAAACGGACCGAACCGCAACTCGCTGGGGATCGCGCTGCTGATGCGCGGACGTTTCGAGGAAGGCATCGCGGAGCAACAGACCGCCGAGAACATGGACCCGCTGATTCCCGGTGTGGGTTCGGCGTTGGCCTATTACCTGGCCCGCCGCTACGATGAATCGCTGCGGCAGTTCCTCAAGGTGCGCGATCTCCATCCCGATGTCATTGCCATTCACCCGTTCATCGGCGCCGTCTGGCAGGAGAAGCACCAGTTCGACAAGGCCATGGCGGAATACCAACTGGCGCTTCCCCAGATTCCAGGCTCGGTGAATGGGCGGATTGCGACTCTGTTGGCGGCCATGGGCAGGCGCGGCGAAGCGCGAAAACTGCTGGCTCAGCTGGAACATCCGAAAGCCGGCGAGCAGCCCGCGGGCGCCTTCGATCTGGCGGCCATCTACGCGGCGCTGGGCGACCGCGACACGGCGTTCCAATGGCTGGACCGCGCCTACGATCACCGCATTATCTGGTTTCTGAAAGTCCATCCGGCGATGGATCCACTGCGCGGAGATCCGCGCTACGCAGAGCTGCTGAAGAAGACCGGGCTATAATAGACATATGTTTTTTCGCCGAGAGCGCCCCAAGAATCCCACCTTTGCCGAGCGGATGGAAGACCTGCGGAAGGCCGGCCTGACGGTGACTTCACTGGCGGGCGGCACGGTGCGGGCGAGCCGCGAAAACTGCGCCGTGGACCTCAGGGAAGTAGACGGCCAGGTGCGCGCCGGCAGGGCCGGCATCCTGATGGGCAGCGAGATCGGCGCCCTGGTGGACGGCGGCTATCAGAAGTTTTTCCGCACGCCCAGCGGGAAGAGTAAGCCGGCTCTGGCCGACGAGTTGAAGGCCCTCCATGAGTTCGAGGAGGACCTGAGAGAAGGCCTGGGGCAGGAAAGTTTGTACAACGAGTCGCTAGGCACGGTGTCTACGTTTTATCTGTACGACCGCGTCAAAGATCGCGATTCGGGCGTTCCCAAGCGGGCCTGGGAAACTTAGGCGGGACCCAATAAGCGCTTGTAGGCATTGGCTCGAAGCTCAGGGAAGCGGGACTGCGGACGCGAACCCGTGTGGCGATCACGGGAATGTGTATAACTCTAGCTATTTTCTGGCACAAAATTCAGCTTCTGGTCGTCAATGACCACTCCCTTACGGTCGTGGCTCAGTAAGAAGTCTCGTGGAATCAGCGAGGAGTTACAGAGCCGCGCGCGTCAGCAAGCGGTCTTTGGCGCTAGAGACACACATCATGGGGATGAACATTGTGACCGACGGCAGGGGCGGGCCGAGAAGAGGATGACGTCAGGTTCTCACAGCGGCAACATCTCGGCGTCCGGCCAATCGTCCGGCAGCGCCAGCAAACCGTAGCTCTTGGGGATGAACCACAAAAGATAGCGCATCGCCGAATCGAGCTTCTTCTTGTCGCCACCGTAGTCCTTGAGGCGCAGGTTGATCATCAGGTTCTGGCGTGGCTTTAGCGAAGCGCCTGTGACCAGGCCGATCTTTGGGCTTGGATGCCGGAACGGACCCCTCATGAATCGCCCGATCGCCGCCCGTGCGGCCGCCGGAAGAAACGATTCGCTCGGGGACGCTCTTAAAATCTGGCGGTCCTTGGGGTTCGGCGGCGTAGTATCGGAGTAAACCTTGGGATCACCCTTAAAGTCCTGGAACAGCGAATACGCCAGCAGATCGCCAAAACTGAAAACCCACAGCGGCGGCTGATCGCGGCGCGGATTGGCGTGAATGACTGCGCCCGCCCCAGCTTCCAGCATGTGAGGGAGCACATGGACAATCGAAAACGGCGTGAACGCACCGGGATCGGGAATTGCGAGTTGGAAGTAGGGGAACGTGTCCGGCCCGTTCTGAATTTGAGGATCCAACGCCGCAAGCGACGCGTTCGGCGCAGCACTGAGGACGCTCGCGCACCATGCGTCGTCGCGCTGTTGCGGCGGTGTAGCCGCCAGCGCCGCGAGCCGGCCTGTCTGCGCGAGATCGAAAGTATCCATAGATAGAGGATACGGGATCGCCTCCGTGTAGGAAACCGCAAAGCCGGTGCGTTAGAATCGACCAATGAAGCGAAGCGGGCTGATCCTGCTGCAAGCGGTGGGAGCCATCTCGATCCTCCCGTACCCGTTCATACTGCTCGCCAACATCATGTCGATCGCGGCGCCGGGACACAATTTCGCGAATTCTCTTCCATGGATTCTGCTTTCGTTTTACCCTCTGGTGTGGATCGCGCTTGACATTTTCGCCTGGCGAGCGATGGCTCGCGGGGCTGTGGGACTGGCGTTCGGGTTGTCGAGCGTTCCCGCGGCCGCCACCATTCTTGCGGCCGGCATCTTCGGGTTCAGTTGAGGCGCCTTCGGCCTGGGAGCGGCCGGAGTGGGGCCAGGTGGCCTCCACTCGACAACTTATCCGACTAATAACGAAGTCATCGACTCGGTTATTCTCGCCGGCAAAGATATCGAAATAGGCCACGATCCGGCGGGATCGGTGGAAAAAACTCTGCGGCGAGTCGATGCGAATATTAAAGTCATCAACGTCGCGGTTGCGCCCTATGGATCGGCACTGAATGTGGCGCTCGCCGCGCTAACCATGTCTTTGGATGGCGCGATGTCGCCCCAGCAGGATCGCATGAAGCTGGTTCGGGGATTGGTCGCACGGAGCGCGAGGCTGAGCGCGGATGAGGCGACGGATCTTCGCAAGACATGGCTTCTTCGACGCGCGCTTTTCGATGGGCCGGTGGGCCAGCGCCAAGTCCGGCGGATGTTACTATCACGATGTGCCGGCTTACGCATACGTGGTGCTTGCGGCGGGATGGGTTGTCTGGCTGACGCCGTTCCTTGTCGCCAGGCGCGCCAATGAGCCCGCTAAGGTGGTCGACCGGAGGGCGCGTTGGGGCATCCTGCTGGTCGTGATCGGATATGCGCTCTTATGGCAGGCTAAGTTCTGGGAGTTGCCGCTGCCACCCTGGCGGCTGGCGATTTCGCTCTGCTTCCTGCCGCTGGCCAGTATCTTTTCGTGGACGGGCACGCGCGCGTTGGGACGGCAGTTGCGCTTCGACGCCGGCCTGAACTCCAATCACCAATTGGTGACCTCCGGCCCTTATCGCGTGGTGCGCCATCCCATCTATACGTCGATGCTGTGCCTGTTTCTGGGCACGGGAGTTATGATCGCTCCGCTGCCGCTGCTGGCGCTGGCGGCGACTTTCTTCCTGGCCGGCACGGAGATTCGCGTGCGGCTGGAAGAGCGCCTGCTCGAATCGCGTTTCGGCGATACGTACGCGGATTACCGGCGGGGCGTGCCGGCGTACATTCCGTTCTTGCGATAGGAGTTGTGTGCCATTTGCCCCTAACTGGCGGGCTGAAGCCCACCCCACCGGTGGTGCGGGCTTCAGCTTGGCTTCAGCCCGCGAAAAGCGCGGGCTGACGGCCATCCCGGCACGCCACGCAATATCGGCAGGCAAGAACTAACGTTCGGCAACCGCTGGTGTAATATCTCCCGAGGTCTTGACACCCGGTGCTCCTGGCACCGACGCTGAGAACTGTGTGAGATTTCTTACATGCCGGCCCTCGATCCTACGCTGACTGAGGTACTGGAGTCGCTCCCGGATGGAATTCTTGTATTGAGTCTGACGGGCGAGATCATTGCCTTCAATCGAAAACTGGCGGCGATATGGGACGCTCCCGCGGACCTTCTGACCTCCCGCGGGTACCAGCCCCTGCTCCGCTTAGTCCTCTCGCGTCTAAGAACTCCCCGCGAGTTTCTGGCCATCCTGCGGCCCCTCGCGGCAAGCCCCACCGCTATCACCAACCACGCCCTCTGGCTGAAGGACGGCCGCGCCTTCGAGTGTCATTCCGAACCGCGCCTGGCCTCCCAACAGGTTTGCGGCCGCGTCTGGACGTTTCACGATATCACCGGCCAGATGCGGACTAAGGCGGCCCTGAACCAGGAAAAGCACCTCTTCGATCTGCTCATGGAGTACCTGCCGGAGCACATCTACTTCAAGGACCGCGAATGCCGCTTCACCCGCGTCAACCAGTCCCTGGCGCGGCTCTTCGGCTTCACCGGGCCCGACGAACTCATCGGCAAGAGCGATTTCGATTTCTTTACCAGCGAGCATGCGCAGCAGGCCTACGACGATGAGCAGGCGCTTATCCGAAAACGCCGCTCCGTGTGCTCCACGGAAGAGAAGGAGACCTGGCCCGACGGGCGCGAAACCTGGGTGCTGACCACCAAGCTGCCGTTGCCCGACCCGAGCGGCCGCATCGTCGGCACCTTCGGTATTTCGCGCGACATCACCGAACGCAAACACTTCGAACGCGAGCTGCAGGCCGCCAAGGAACAGGCCGAGGCGGCCAACCGGGCGAAGAGCGAATTTCTAGCCAACATGAGCCACGAGATTCGCACTCCCATGAACGGGGTGATCGGCATGACCGGTCTCCTCCTCGATACCGATCTCACGCCGCAGCAGCGCGAATGCGCCGAAACCGTGCGCCTCTCGGGCGAGGCCCTCCTGGCGGTGATCAACGACATTCTCGACTTCTCCAAAATTGAGGCGGGCAAGCTGCAGATCGAATCCTTTCCCTTCGATTTGCGGCAAGTCATCGAACAGGTGGAAGAAATGCTTGCGTCCCGGGCCGAAGATCACCAACTGGATCTGGTTCTGGAATATCCCTCCAGCTGTCCGCATCATTTTGTAGGCGATGGCAGCCGCATCCGCCAGATACTCACCAACCTCGTCGGTAATGCCGTGAAATTCACCGACGCCGGCCATGTCCTGACCTCCGTGGAGTGTGAAGCCGCGGATGGCGAACGGGCGCACCTGCGTATCTCGGTGCATGATACCGGCCCTGGCATTCCCCACGACAAACTCGATCTGCTCTTCCAGAAGTTCAGCCAGGTGGATAGCTCCACTACCCGCCGCCACGCCGGCACCGGACTGGGCCTTGCCATCTCCCGGCAGTTGGTGGAGCTTATGGGTGGCACCATGGGGGTGGAAAGCCGCCTGGGTCAGGGATCCACCTTCTGGTTTACCTTGCCGGTGGCGATCGATCCCCATCCCATCGCCAAGCCCATCGATACCAGCGACCTTGCCGGCCTGCGCGTGCTCATCGCGGACGACAACGCCGTCAACCGGCGCATCCTGCACGAGCAGATCACCGGCTGGGGCATGCGCAGCGGCAGCTCCTCGTGCGGACCGGACGCGATCGCCGCCCTGCGGCAGGCGCAGTGCGAGGGCGACCCGTTCCGCATCACGCTACTCGACTATCAGATGCCCGGAATGGATGGTCTCGCGGTGGCCGCCGCGGTAAGGGCCGACAGCGCCTTTGGCGACGTGGCCATCGTGATGCTGACGTCGGCGGGCTCCTGGAAGGAAGTGCAGAACAACAAAACCAGCTTGCTCGACGCGTGTCTTACCAAGCCCGTGCGGCAATCCCATCTGCTCCACACGCTGGCGCTCACATGGGCCAAAAGGCGTGAACGGGAAGGGACGGCTTCGCAGTTGCCCCAGCGCGACCAGCACAGATTGCCAAACCTGGCCGGAAAGTTCGCCGGTGTCCCACTGCGGGTGCTGGTCGTCGAAGATAATGCGGTCAACCAGAAGGTCGCCGTCCGTTTGCTGAGCCGGCTCGGACTGCGCGCCGAAGTTGCCGGCAACGGCCTGGAAGCTGTCCAGATGTTCCGATCCCTGCACCCCGATATCATATTCATGGATTGCCAGATGCCGGAGCTCGATGGCTATGAAGCCACGCGGCAAATCCGCCTGCTGCAGAATCCCGGTGAGCGCCCGGCCATCATTGCCATGACCGCCGAAGCACTGTCCGGCTCCCGGGACGAGTGTTTGGCAGCGGGAATGGATCACTACATCTCCAAACCCATTGAGCTGAACGACCTCTACGACGCACTCGAAGCCTGGGGCACGGCAGCTATAGAATCTCGCAAGGTGCGGTGATTGATGCGGGCGGTTGGCATCGCGGGCTGAAGCCGGCGCCTCGGCTTTGGCCATTCATGCATGCAGTCGGCTGGAAGGGTGGGGCAGGCAATCGTGCCACGAGTTCGCAAGTATTTCCTCCGGTTTCGTGTCTCGCAGGCATCGTGCAGCAAAGCCCGAAAGTCGGCCTCTGGAGATTGGCCATTTTCCGTGGGGCAGGATGGCATCCCAATGTCACTTACATTGGCGGAAAGCTGGGATTCTGCGTTAATTGTGGGGCGGACCCCCTGGGGGGTGCCCTC
>CAZARO010000236.1:0-7324 GCA_964487165.1 uncultured Solibacteraceae bacterium
GCTGGGAGATCAGCGGCGAGGCGACGAATGTATCCATCAACCAGGGCATCGGAACGGTACGGAGCACCGGGAGCCAGCAGGTTAGCCCCACCAATTCCACCACCTACACCCTGACGGCCACCGGTCCTGGAGGCTCGATCACTGGATCGGCTACGGTGGCGGTAGTCACTCCGCCGCCTCCGGCGCCTACTACGCCGCCGCCGCCGCCGGCTCCCCGAGCCACATTGGAACAAAGCATCAACTCCGATGTACAGGATGCCTTCTTCGACTACGATAAGAGCGACATCCGGGGCGACGCCCGCGACGCTCTGACGCGCGATGCCGCCGCTTTGAAGGCCATTCTGTCGGAGTTCCCCAGCGCCACCATCATGGTGGAGGGACATTGCGACGAGCGCGGCTCGGCCGAATACAACCTCGGGCTGGGCGACCGCCGCGCCAGTTCCGCCAAGGACTTCCTGGTCTCGTTGGGCGTTCCCGGAGACCGGCTGAAGACCATCAGCTACGGGAAGGAACGGCCGCAGTGCACGGAATCCACCGAGTCCTGCTGGCAGAAAAACCGCCGGGCTCATTTCTCGCCCGGGCAGTAGGATAGATACAGAGGCTGAAAACACGGGGCGGGGGCCGGGCGATTGCCGCGGCCTTCCGCCCTGCTGAGGAGAGTTGCATATGTTCCGACGCTTTGCGATCTATGTTCTGGTTGCCGCGGTGGCGCTTTCGCTGGTCCCCATGCGTTCGTCCGCCGCCAGCAAGGAAATCATGGAATTACAGCGGGACGTCGCCGGCTTGCAAGAGCAGTTGCGTATTTTGAAAGAATCGCAGGATAAGCAGCTTGCGGCGCTCACCGTGCTGGTGCAGCAGGCTCTCGATACTTCCAAATCGTCCACCACCGGGGTGGCCGTGATCCAGAACAATCTGCAGCAGAGTCTCAAGGACATGGAGTCCAAGGTATCCACTCCCGTGGCCGGGCTTTCCAGCCGGTTTGACGGCTTGGATCAGGATTTGCGCACCATGCAGCAATCGGTGAGCGATCTCAACGGCTCGGTAAGTAAGATGCAGCAGCAGTTGACCGACCTGAATCGCGCCGTGGCAGTCCTGGCCGCGCCGCCCCCGCCGCCGCCCGCCGCTTCAGGCACCAGTGTGCCCGGCGTAACTGGCGGAACCCCTCCCGTCGCCGCGCCCGAGCCCTGCCCTCCGGCCAGCCAGCTATATCCTGACGCGAATGCCGACCGCACCGCCGGCAAGTACGATCTGGCCCTGAAAGAGTATGCCGACTATCTGCGCTGCTACGGCAACCTGCCGATGGCGCCCAATGCGCAGTACTACATCGGCGTTATTCACGGGCTGACGGGCGACAACGAAGCCGCCGTTCAGGATTTCGACACCGTGCTGGAGAAGTACCCCGACAACAGCAAGACTCCCGACGCGTTGTATTCCAAGGGGATGGCGTTGGTGAAACTGGGGCGCCGTACCGATGGCGCCGATGAGTTCGCCGAATTGATCAAACGCTTCGGCATGAAGAACGACCTCGCCGTGAAGGCCTGCGAGCAGCGTAAGAACATGGGTTTGAGCTGCACCGTTACGCACGCGCCGGCGGCGAAGAAAAAATAGGAGTCGCAATGGATCGCTACGAAGATGTTGCCCTGATGGTGGACCACTCCCTGCTGCGCCCGCAATTGACGCAAGCCGAGGTGGAGGCAGGATTGGAACTTGCCAAACGCTATGGCGTGGCCGCCGCTACCATGCGCCCGTGCGATATCGACCTGGCCGTGCGCGCGCTGGCGGGGACGGCCATCAAGCCGGGCGGTGTGGTGGGTTTCCCGCACGGTTCGTCGACTACCGCATGCAAGCTCTTCGAGACCCGCGACCTGCTGGATCGCGGCGCCCGTGAAATCGACATGGTGATCGCCATTTCGCGCCTGCTTTCGCGCGATCTCGACTACGTGCAGGCGGAACTGGACGGCATGTCGGAACTGTGCCACGCGCACGGCGCCATCCTCAAAGTGATCTTCGAGAACGCCTACCTTACCGACGAGTTCAAGATCCTCGCCTGCCAATGCTGCGGGAAAGCCAACGTCGACTTCGTCAAGACTTCCACCGGTTTCGCGCCCTCCGGCTACACCGTGGCCGATCTCAAGCTGATGCGGCAACACACGCCGGCGCACATCGCCGTGAAAGCCGCCAGCGGCTTGAAGACGCTTGACCAGGTGCTGGAAGTCCGCGCGCTCGGCGTGACTCGCGTGGGGTTGACCTCGACGGTGGCCGTGCTGGACGAATGGAAGGCGCGGCTGGCTGTCCCCGCCACGGTATGATGGCTGAATGGCCGCTGTCGTCCCCGCTGCGATTCCCAATGTCGCGCCGCCCGGCGCCGTTCGCAGCCCGTGGATCATCGGCCGCGGCGTAGATCTCACCCTGGTGATCGGCAGCGCCTTCGCCGGCTATGCCTACCTGCTGCTCTACACGGCATTCCATGTTCCCATCACACTGTTATGGTGGTTCTGGTCGGTGGGTTTCGACGGCACGCACATCTTCGCCACCGCCAGCCGCACCTATTTCGACCGCGAAGCGCGCGCCCGCAATCCCCGGCTGCTCTACGGCAGCCTGATCTTCTTCTTCACCATCGGACCGGCGATGGTGCTCGCCGGAGCGGTGAAATATCTGGCCATCCTGGTGGGCGTCTGGGCTTACTATCACGTGATTCGCCAGCACTACGGATTCATGGTGCTCTATAAAGTGAAGTGCCGCGATTTACGCCCGCTGGACAACACTCTGGACCGCATTTTCCTGGGCGTGATGCTGGTTTTCCCGCCCTTTCATCGCTTCTTCCTCCACCACCCGGAGGAGTTAGGCCTGCACACCGTGTTTCCCCGCCTGGAGCCGTTTCTATGGATCGTGGTGGCTGCCACGCTGGTTGTCTACCTGGCCCGCCAGTGGCTGCGATGGCGGTCCGGCGAGCCGGCCAACGTGCCGAAATACCTCCTCTTCGCGGCCATCATGCCCCTGCACTGGCTGACTTTCGCGTACATGAGCTGGCAGGCCGCGGTCCCCACGGTCACCATCGTACATAACCTGCAATACCACGCCATCGTCTGGTTCCACAATCGCAATCGTTATGGCGGGCCGGACGAAGCGGTCCACGGCCGCATCCCCACGGCGGTCAGCCGCAGCCTCCTGGCGTACGTAGGGGTTGGGCTGGCTTTCAGCCTGCTGTACCGCATTCCGGGCTTCGAATTAGGTAAGGTGTCGGAGCTGGCCTTCGGCTTCTTCTGCGGCTTCGGCCTGACCCACTATTACCTCGATAGCCGCATCTGGCGCGTCCGGCACGACCCCGGCCTGCGCGCCGCGCTGGGGATGGGCTGAGGGAAGGCAGCTTTTAGCTTCGCGGGCTGAAGCCCGCGCCACCGGTGGGGTGGGCTTCAGCCCGCCAGATCTGAGAGCTGATAGCTGATAGCTCCCGCTGCGCTACCCTAAGACTTGCTCCCTATCGCTCTTCCCAACGTCCGCCCCTGGTGGGCACGGGTGCGGCCCACGGCGCGCTATCTGGCGGAAACCGAGGCGCATGTCTATGCCCTGGCCGTTTCCGCCAGCGTCCTGCTAGCCTTTTTCCCCTTCCTCACGGTCATGGTCTCGCTGTGCCGCGACGTGCTCCACTGGCACGCCGCCGAACAGGCCATCTACCTCGCCGTCAACGACTTCTTTGCCGGCCCGGCGGGCGCGCGCATCGCCTACCACCTCAGCCTCGGGGAGTGGTATATCCACAAGCTCACCTTCACCTCCATGTTCCTCCTGCTCTTTACCGCTAACGGCATCTTTGAGCCGCTGGAGGTGGCGCTCAACCGCGCCTGGGGCGTGACTGCCAACCGCAGCTACCTCAAGAACCAAGCCATCAGTCTGGCAATGATTCTGGCCTGCGGCGCCCTGGCGCTGCTCTCTCTAATGCTGACCGCGCTGAGCGGACAATTTCTGGTGGGCGCCAACGGCATCATGGCCCATGTCGACGCCTTCCTGCAGCGCCTGTTCTTCAAACTGGCCGCTATCCCGGTGTCGATGTTCGCCCTGTTCCTCGTCTATTGGCTTCTGCCCAATCGCAAAATCGAGCCGCGCCGGGTGGCGCCCGTAGCCATCGTCGTGGGCCTGGTTTTGGAGAGCTTGAAGTACCTCAACATGCTCTTCGCCAACGCCATCCACCAAAAACTCGACAACGAATACAAGATTTTCGAGTACCCCGTCACCGTTCTTCTATGGAGTTTCGCCGCCGCCCTGGTGGTGCTGGCCGGAGCCCATTGGACCGCGCGCCGCGATACCCAAGATCCGCTATCGTAGAGGATGCATGAGAGATTGGGCCTCCACCGCTAAAGCCGCCGGGCTGGACATCCCGGCCCAGGACGTCTCCCGCATTGTCCCCACTCTGAATTCGCTCGACGAGGCCTTCCGGCCGCTGGCGGAAAGCCTGACTCCCGAGATGGAACCGGCCGCCGTGTTCCGCGCCGATGAGGAGCAGGCGTGACCATCCGCGAAGCCGCCGAATCGCTACGCCGCCGCCGTTTTTCCGCCGTCGAACTGACCACCGCCGCGCTGGGCCGCATCGAGCGCTTCAATCCCACCCTGCGGGCCTTCATCACCGTAACCGCCGAACAGGCCCTCCAGCAGGCCCGCCAGGCTGACGCCGACCTGGCGGCCGGCAACGATCGCGGTCCGCTGCACGGCATCCCCATCGCCGTGAAAGATCTCTTCTGCACCCGCGGCGTGCGCACCACCGCCGGCTCGCCCATCTACCGGGACTTCGTTCCCGATCACGACGCTTTCGCGGTGGCGCGCCTGGAACACGCCGGCGCGGTCATGCTCGGCAAGCTGAACATGCACGAACTGGCCTACGGGATCACTTCCGCCAACCCACATTTCGGCGCGGTGCGCAATCCCTGGAACGGCAAGTACAGCCCGGGAGGTTCGAGCGGCGGATCGGGCGCGGCCGTGGCCGCCGGCCTGGCTTACGCCTCTTTGGGCACCGACACCGGGGGCTCCATCCGCATCCCGGCGTCATTTTGCGGAACGGTGGGCCTCAAGCCCACCTATGGCCGAGTCAGCCGCCGCGGTGTGATGCCACTCTCCTGGTCCCTGGATCACGTCGGCCCCATCGCCAACTCCGTCCGCGATGCCGCCCTGCTGCTCAACGCCATCGCCGGGCACGACCCCGCCGACGCCAGCTCCTCGCGCCATCCGGTGGTGGATTTCGTCCCCGACGACAACTGTCCGGTGCGCGGCCTGCGCATTGGATTTCCCGAGAATTTCTTCTTCGAGCGCCTGGATACCGACGTGGAACTGAGCGTGCGCGGATCGATTGCGCGCTTGGAATCGCTGGGCGCAACCATCGAACCGGTGACGGTTCCCGATATTTCGGCTCTCAATGCCACCGGCCGCGTGATTCTGCTGTGTGAGGCCTCCGCCGTGTTGCAACCGCACCTCGGGAACCGCGGGCAGTTCGGTCCCGATGTACTGGCGCTTCTCGATCAGGGCCGCCTGCTGCCGGCCACCGACTACATTCACGCCCAACGATTGCGCCGGCGGATGCAGCACGAGTTTGCCCGCATCTGGTCCAGCGTGGACTGCCTGATTGCGCCAACTACTCCCCTGACGGCGCCGCGCAACGGCGATACTACCGTGAAACTCGCCGGCCGCGAGGAGGACGTGCGCCTGGCGGCCACGCGCCTGGTGCGGAGCATCAACCTGTTGGGTTTGCCGGCGCTCTCCATCCCTTGCGGGCTGAGCGGCGACGGGATGCCGGTGGGCCTGCAGATTATCGGGCCGGCGTTCCAGGAGGCGCTGATCCTGCGGGTGGGCGCGGCGATGGAAGACGGCGGTGTAGGGATTCCCCCCTGTCCAATGGCGTAACCCGGCCGGCGCGGTACCATTACGGCCGGAAACAGGAGTGTTGGGGACTTCATTATCCTGAAATCCGTATTTCCAATTACAAAATGTCGTAGGCGCATGATGTTTTAGATTCAGGCAAAAAGGAGTTAAGGCCTTAGTTTCAATAAATCGGCAGCCCGCGGGATTTTGGCCACAGCAGTGCAAAGAAGAATGCTCCATTTGTGTTTTTGGCGTACGCGGGGATTTCTCGGAGTCTTTGAAAAGGCTTTTCGGGATCAGGTATGCCCGCCAGGACAATTTCGATAATCCATGGAGGTAGTAAATGAAGTTTAGGAATTCTCAGGTCGTTCTGCTGCTAGCCGTGCTTACGGCATGCGTAGCGAGTTTCGCCCAGGTTGTTAGCGGCGATCTCACCGGCACGATTTTCGATCCGACGGGTGCAGCCGTGCCGTCCGCAACGGTACTCGTAAAGAACGATGCCACGGGCGTCGAACTCACCGTAAATTCCGGGTCGGCCGGCGAATACCGCGCTCCCAATCTCCCGGTTGGAAACTATACCATCACCGTGACGGCTTCCGGTTTCTCCAAGGCTCAGCTCAAAGGCATCGAAATTCAGCTGAACAAGATCGCCACGGCGAACGTGAAACTGGAGGTCGGAAAGAGCACGGAGACGGTGGAAGTCACCGCCGCGGCCGTGACTCTCGACACCAGCACTTCCCAGGTGCAGACATCTTTTGAGACCAGGCAGTTGATGGACTTGCCCAATACCTCCAGCGGCAACGGCGTGCTCAATCTGTCGCTGTTGAACGCGGGCGTCTCCACCAGCGGCGCCACTGGGCTTGGTACCGGGCCTTCTGTCGGCGGACAGCGGCCTCGCAACAACAATTTCACCGTCGAAGGAATCGATAACAACAGCGACAGTGTCACCGGACCGGTGGTTTCGTTGCCCAACGACGCCGTCGCCGAGTTCACCGTCCTGCAGAATCAATTCTCTCCGGATTTTGGCCATTCTTCGGGCGGCCAGTTCAACTCCATCGTCCGGAGTGGCACCAATGACATCCACGGGACGGCTTACGAGTACCTGGCAAATCGGAATCTGAATGCCGCCGACAACATCAACCAGGTAGACGGCAATCCCCTGCATCCGCGCTACGATGACAACCGCTTCGGCGGGCAGGTGGGCGGACCGATCAAAAAGAACAAGCTGTTCTATTTCGTCAACTATGAGTATGAGCCGACCGGGTACGCCGGCAGCGCCGGCCTGTTGTATGCCCCGACGGCGGCCGGCTGGTCCACGTTGGCTGGAATTCCCAACATCAACCCGACGAACCTGAGCGTGCTCAAGCAGTACCTGGGCACGGCCGCTTCGGCTGCGCCGGCAGCTTCCACCCCCAACGGAGCGTATCCGCTGATCAACCCGATCAACCAGGGTTACAACGGCGCCGCGACCACGGGCACG
>CAZARO010000237.1:0-7323 GCA_964487165.1 uncultured Solibacteraceae bacterium
ATTATGCAGGTACGGCTCATAGGCCAATGTAAGTGACATTGGGATGCCATCCTGCGGACCGATTGGCAATCGGTCCAGCCGGGCGCAAGCCCGGCATTAAAGGCGAACTGCACTAGCGCCTGAGCGCCCTACCAGAGCAGCTTCAAACCGAATTGAATCTGGCGCGACGTGCTGGCCGTCGACGTGATCACTCCCGCGGTAGACGACGGCGCCGACCCAGCCGCCGAAAATACCACCGCATTCGGTGTAGCGAAGTTGGCGCGATTGAAAATATTGAAAAACTCGGCACGGAACTGCGCCCGCAGCTTTTCCGAGATGGCGGTGTTCTTGGCGACCGAAAAGTCGGTAGTGGCCAGCCCCGGGCCGGTCAGAACGTTGCGCCCCACGTTACCGTAAGTGCCCGTAGCCGGCAGCACGAAGGCATTGGGATTGAAATACTGATTCGGACTGCCCTCGATTACGTTGCCGCCAAAGGCCGGATTCCAGGACGGCCGTACCGGGTTGCGACTGTCTCCGTTATTGCTCGGATTGAAGCCTAACTGCGGCGTGAAAGGGAAGCCTGACTGAATCGTCTCGATACCGCTCAGCGTCCACCCGGCGATCAGCTTCCGCGCCGCCCCGCGAGCGTTCCTGCCGACCGGCAGCTCGTAGCTGGAGTTGATCGCCGCTGTATTACGGGCGTTGGAATTAGAAGGGGCCCAATCCAACTTAGGGTCTTGCGGGTACATCACGAAACCGGGAGCGTTCGAGCCCACGCTGCTGTTGAGCGCGGTGCCGTCGTCCAGGCTTTTCGAGAAGGTATAGTTGCCGCGAATCTGGAAGCCTTGCGCAAACCGGCGAATCACGTCGATTTGGAGGGCGTCGTAAGAGCTGAGCCCCTCGGAAAGCCAGGTAGTGGTGTTGGCCAGCGCAGGATTAGAAAGCGGAGCGCCGGTAGGATAGTAAACCGTGCCGGCGGCCAGGCTCGCGGGGCAAGGCGCCGCCGGGCAAATCGTGGGAACGGGTTCGTTCACGTCCGCGGAGAGCAGTTCGTGATAGCCGTGCGAGCCCACGTACCCCACGCCCAGTGAAGTGTTGGGCGCAATCTGCTGCTCCACTTTGAAATTCCAGGTAATCACCGTGGGAGTGTAGAGGTCCGGCTGCGCGCCGCTGGGCGAAATCTTGGTGCCCGCGGGAAGAGGCGATCCCGGCACGATCAGCAGGCCCGCGACGTTGACGTTTTTCAGCGATTCGGTAGCGTTGAAAGGCGCCGTCTGGTCGAGGCGGTAATCAAGGTTGTCCAGCAGGTCGCGGTTTATGCCGAAACCGGCATGAATCACGGTGCGGCCCTTGGAGAAAGGATCCCAGGCGATTCCCACGCGCGGCTCGGGCAGAAACTTCGCGCGGTTCACCGTAAATGGCGACGTCCCGATCAACGGGTTGGTCTGGATGACGCCACCCACGAAGGTGTAGTTGGCGGCCCGTCCGTGCGATTCGTTCCACCCATCGGTGGATTCGACGCGCAGGCCCACCCGCACGTCCAGGTTGTGGCGCAGCTTGATGGAGTCCTGCACGAAACCCGCGGATTCCAGCGAACGCCATCCCAGCGCGGTCGGCGAAGGCACCACGGTGAAGGTGGAAATAGTGCCCTGCAGGAAAGAAGTCAGGCTGCCGAACGACGCCTGGCCGTATTGATCCTGCGCCAGCAGGTCGTTAGCCTGAACGCGTTGGAACCAGACGCCGGCTTCGATCTGGTGAATGCCGTGGAAGTACCCCACGTGGTCGTCGTAAGTAAAGAGATTGCGCACAGCACGCAGATTACTGCCCGCGTTGGTGCCCGCACCGGTAATGGAAGAGGCCGCGTTCACAGCCGTGCCACCGCCGATCACCACCGCGCCGATGGGATCGCCCGCCACCCATCCCGGCAGGTCGACGGGCGTCTGGCCGGTGAAGAAATAACTGCCGCGGGAGAAGCCCACGCGCGCCGTATTGAGCAGTGTCGGGGAGAAAACGTGCTGTTCCTGGACGCTCGCCACCTGCTCGCGCAGCCCTTCCAGCACGGTGCTCAGCGGATTGGCGGAGGGCGTGTTGGCGAAGCTGTCGTCTACCGTGTAGACCCCGAACAGGGTGTCGTTTTGCGCCAGGTTGTAGTCCAGGCGGGTGGTGCCGAAGTCTTCGCGGATGTGTTGCGGAGGATGGCTGAAGGCCTCGCCGATGCCGCTGCCCAGGTCGGGGCCGTTCTGTACCGGCCAGAGATCGAGCAGCGGCGCGACGGCGGGCGCAACTCCCACCTTGACGCCGCTTACCACCCCTGCGCGCGCGTTGTTGTCGGGCACCAGGGTCACGTCGCTGAGGCCCAGATGCTGGCGGAATCCTTCATAATTTCCGAATAGAAAAAGCTTGTTCTTCCTGATGGGGCCGCCCAGCGTGCCGCCGAAGCCATTGCGCTGAAACTCGGGGATGGACCCCTGGTCGAAGAAATTGCGCGCGTCCAGAGCGCTGTTGCGCAGAAATTCGTAAACCGTGCCGTGCAGGCTGTTGGTGCCCGAAGCCGTGACGATGCTGACCTGCGCCCCCGGCCGCTTGCCGTATTCGGCGCCGTAGGTGTCGGTCACCACGTTGAATTCGCGCACCGCATCCACCCCCAGCAGTTCACCGCTGGTACCGCCGGGAGTGTTGTTGATCACCGACGCGCCAGTGAATTCCACGCCGTTCAGCAGGAAGAGATTTTCCTGCGGCCTCCGCCCATCCGAGGCGAACATATTGCCCACCGAAGAACTGGAGGTGCCCACACCGCCCGACCGTTCGTAAGTGTAGTTGACGATGCCGGGGTTGAGCGTCACCAACTGGTCGTAGCTGCGGCCGTTGAGCGGCAGTTCTTTGATCTGGCGCTCGTCCACCAACCCCGAAATCTGCTGCGTGGACTGGTTCACCGGCGAGGAAGCGGCCTCCACCGTGATGACCTGCTTGATCTCGCCCACCGGCAGCGTGAGGTCCACCACCGTGGTCTGGCCGACCACCAGGTCGATGCCGGTTTTCAATTGCGAGGTGAAGCCGGGCTTCTCGGCCGCGACCTGATAGCGGCCTATGGCAATGGAGGGCGCGGAGTAGCGTCCGGCATCGTCCGTAATCAGTTTGCGTTCGGCCCCGGTTTCCAGGCTTTTCACCGAGACTGCGGCAGCGGCAATGCCCGCGCCCGATTCATCTTTGACGGTCCCCGAAATGGAGGCGCCGACAATCTGGCCGCGCAACAGCGGTGCACTGGCGAGTACGGCGAGCAGCAATAAGTTGGCTTTCATGAGAAACCCCTAATCTCTATCGAGTATAGGGGAATCTGGGAAACGCGTCAAATTTCGTAACATGGGCCCTCAACCGTCTGGAGGATTTGTTGTTGGCGGTGATTCGGGCAGGGTCACTGAGCCGCGACCGCGGGGGAGCGGCCGCCGTAAGTCGCGCTCCCTCATAACATGCGGAAGTTGACTTCCACGGTGGTAGTCATGGCCACCGGTCTACCGTCCTTAGTGGCTGCCTGAAACTTCCATTGCCGGACGCATTCGATGGCCTTTTCGGTGAGGCCCAATCCCAATCCTCTTACCACCACTGGGTTCGTTACATCGCCCTCTTCGTCGATCACGATTCGAAGCACCACCACGCCCTGCACTCTCGCGGCACGCGCGGCTTCCGAGTACTCCGGGTCGGTCTTACGCACGATTTGCGGCGCGGTGACGCCGGCGTCACCCAATTTCACCGTTTCGACATCCGCGGGGGCCTGGTCGCCGCCCGCGTCGATGGCGCACCGGAAGCCTCTGCCGATCGCCGAACCCGGCGGCTGCACGGCGAACCGGCAAGAAACGCGCGTGCTCCGCGAATCCACAAACAGGGAGCCGCCGCGCAGGATCTTCTGGCTCGTACCGGCGTAAGTTCCCTCCACCCACTCCCACACATTTCCCAACATGTCGTAGAGGCCGAATGCATTGGGCTGCTTCAGGGCGACCGGGTGAGTCTTGCCGCCGCCATTGCCGTTGTGCCACGCCACCGCGTCCATGCTGCCGTAGCGCGACTCCTTCGATCCGGCGCGTGCGGCATATTCCCACTCGCTCTCCGTGGGCAGGCGGCCGCCAATGGCCGCGCAATAGTTCGCCGCGTCGCTCCAGGAAACGCTCTCCACGGGCAATTGGTCGCCCTTGTTCTGGCTCGGATTGCTGCCGGTCACCTGGCGATAGGCCACCTGCGTCACTTCCGTCTGCCCCAGCCAGAAGCCGTTCGCGATCCGCTCCGCGTGTGCGGGTTTCTCGTTGTCGAGACATTCGGTATCGCCGGGCGAGCACCCCATGGTGAAGGCGCCGGGCGGAATCCAGGCGTAGCGCTGCCCGTCTTTCGGATTGAGCATGGCATCGTGAGGTCCCGCTCCGGAATTCGCAGTTGCGCCCATGGTGTCCGGCGCTCCCGGTGGGGCGCTCTCCGCCGTCGCCGGCCACTCCGCCGCGCAGCGGAATCCCTTATCGTCGTTGCGGCGCGTGGGCTCGACATTGATCCGCAGGGATGCGCGCGCGAATCGTGAATCGGCACTGCGGGCGCCGCCGCGTACAACTTTCGATCCCGTATTTCCGTACGAATCCTCGACCCACTCCCACATGTTTCCCAGCATGTCGTACAGGCCGAAGGCATTCGGCTGTTTCCGCGCGACCGCCTGGTTGGCGTTGCCGCTGTTGCCCAGATACCACGCAATATCGTCCAGGCTCCCGTAACGGGCCTCTTTCGATCCCGCCCGCGCCGCGTATTCCCACTCCGTCTCCGTGGGCAGCCGTCCGCCGATGGCGGCGCAATAGTTCGCCGCCTCGTTCCAGGTGACGCTTTCCACCGGCAGTTGGCCGCCCTTGTGAACGCTCGGATTGCCGCCGCTGACGCGCGCATAAGCCGCTTGCGTCACCTCAGTTTGGCCCAGCCAGAAACCGTTCGCGACCCGCTCCGCGTGCGCGGGCTTTTCATTGGGACCGCATTCGGTGTCGCCCGGAGAACACCCCATGGTGAAACCACCCGCGGGAATCCAGACGTAACGCTGCCCATCTTTGGTGTTTCCGATGTTCCGAATTTGGCCGGCATCGGCTTTAGGCGCGCTATACTCCGGCGCGGGCTGCAGTTCGGACGAATAGGCGCCGGGAAGAGTCGCCGCCGGTAGCGTTGGGACCGCTGGTTTCGCGACCCCGCCACCTTTCCCTTTGACGAAGGTCACGCTTCCTTTGGCCTCCACCGGCTGGCTTCCCTTCAAGGCGGGATGGAATTTCCAGGTGGCCAGGTAGGGGCTCAGCACGTCTGACGCCTCCTGCGGCCCGCTGAACGGACGAATATTTTTCACCGCGCCTTTGGCATCCACCGTGAACGTGAGGATGACAGTGGCATCTGACAGGTCCGTATCGGGCTTCGGCATCGTGCCATCTCGCACCACTGGGAGCGTGACGCCAGGATCGGCAGCGAATGAAATGGGACTTGGAGACCACCCGCTATGCCCGGCATTGGGGCCGAGAAGCCGGAAGTTCACTTCCACGGTCGCCTCCACCGCAACCGCAACCCCATCTTTCTTGGCCGGCTGGAATCGCCACTTCCGCACTGCCTCCATGGCTTTCTCGTCCAATCCATAACCCAGCGATTTCACCACCTTAATGTTCTGCGCGACTCCATCCGGCTCGATGACGATGGCCAGCATCACTATCCCGTAGGCACCTAATTTACGCGCCACCTCGGAGTAGTCCGGGTCTACCTTATGCGCAATGATCGGCGGCGCCACTCCGTTGCCGGCCCTATAGATGCGGGTGGGGTTCGCTCCACCAGGGGCAACGGCCGCGGTATCCCGCTTCGCCGGCACCGCGTCTTTGCAGACGCCGGCACTGCCCGCGTTGAAAATCGCCAGAATCTCGGTGACCGACAGGGCGCGGTTGTACGCCTGGACTTCATCGATCACGCCGTTCCACGTCCGGCAGGAGGCGCCGCACTGGACTCCGGTAGACCCGAACTTCCAAGGAGAGTTCGCGTAGGTGACCGCCTTAGCCTTCGCCACCGATCCTTCGATCGCGCCGTTGACGAACAACCGGAAGGTCTGTCCGTCGTACGTTCCCGCCACCAGATAGAAAGCGCCAGGCATGAATGTGTGGGTGGATTCGATGCGCTCGGACGCAATGTCGCCGAAGAAGAACAGGAAACGGTTGTCGGTGGCGCGCCACTGCAGGTTCGCGGAAGCGGCATGGCCATCGCTCTGGGCGACAATGACGCTGCCGTTCTGGTCGTTGTTCGGGCCGGGGCCGTCTGGCCTTGCCCACGCCATCCAAGTGAATTGCTGATTCCGCAAGTCAACCGTATTGGGGATGTGGATGCCGCCCCGCGTTCCGAAGCTGAACCCCGTGCCCACTTCGCCGGGGACAAGGCTGACGGCATTGACCGCGGAAGCGTTGTTGCCGCCGGCTATGTCATTCTCGTCGTGATCGCCAGTCCACCAGCCGACCAGCCCGGCCGGCACGGCAACGCAGGGCGCGCTTTGGTTGTCCCGCACCCCGGCTGGCGCTGGCGCAGGCGAGGGTTTGGGCGCGGGTGCGGCGCTGCGGCGTGACCCGGGAGCCGGCGCGGGCGCGCCGAGATCGGCCATCCACCGGGACGCCCGATACATCTTTTCCTTATCGCTGCCTTGCAGATCCTCCTCCAGCAGCTTCTGCGCTTCGCGCCGATAGTGGGGCAGAATCTGCAACGCGCTCTTCTTCCAGGAGCGTATATCCGGCATGTCGAGCAGAATCCGGCAGACCGCCTCCGCCTGCGGCGCGGATAGCTTGAGCCCGGGCTGGCCTGCCGCGGTAGATTCCAGAAGGTCCTCCAGGAAGGTGTCGGCGCTCTCCGGGTAGCGGGTCATCAGATCCCCGAGCATGGGGGCATACGCTGGAGTAAACGCGGCATCCCGCCGCTGACGCCATGAGAATTCCACGACCGCCGAGGCCACGCGCGCATCGGCCAGCGGCCCCATCAGGTCGGTCAGATTCGCCCTGCCGTCCCGTTGCCACGCGGCAATCAGTTCCTCATCCAGCAGGCTGCGATACCACTTCACCAGGTTGAGCAGCGTATTAATGGTCTGCTGATGGTTGTCCGGGCTCGCCTTTTCGAGTAGCGTCCTGATCTGCTGGCGCGCCACCGTAGCGGAAACCGGAGGAGGCCCGAGCACCGGAAAGTCCTGAGCGTTGGCAGTGAGTTGCGCCGCCAGGAACATCCAGGACAACAGGCAAAAAGTCATGGCGCTACGCGCGGAAAGCGGGCTTGGGCAGGGGCGATGCGGATGATTCAGAGAGGAGCCTCCAGCGATCCTAA
>CAZARO010000238.1:0-7309 GCA_964487165.1 uncultured Solibacteraceae bacterium
GCCCCACTAATTATCCAGGTACGGCTCATAGGCCAATGTAAGTGACATTGGGATGCCATCCTGCCCCACTTGCCGGCGGCATCCGTCACCGTGTTCTGCGAGACTCAGTAGCCTGGGGAAGACGTGGCGTCGCCAGTCGACTTCGCCGCTCTCGGCGATGACCCTATAGCGCCGACGGAACGATCGACATCTCCGAAATGACGGCGCGCGGCGGCAGCTTGGCGCACGCTATTACGGCTTCGGCGACGTTCTCCGCCATCATCGCCTGCGCCAGCATCTCGGCGGTCGGCTTCACGGGACGTTTGTCCAGCAATTCCGTGGCGATCAGGCCGGGGTTGATCACCGTGGTGCGGATGCCGTTTTCCTTTTCCTCCAGGCGAACAGCGTGCGAGAGCCCGATCAGGCCCCGCTTGCTCGCCTGGTATGCCGCACCCGAAACGTCGGGCGTGTGGCCCGATATCGACGAAATATAGATGATGTGGCCGAACTGCGCTTCGCGCATCGCCGGTAGAACGGCTTGCGTGGCGTAGTACGCGCCGTTCAGGTTGGTGGAGATGAGCTCGTTCCAGACATCCGGCCGCAGGCGCTTCATGGAGCGATCGGGCGTATTGGTTCCGGTGGCGTAAACCAGGATCTGAATGGGTCCGAACTGTGCGCGCGCGGCCGCGGCCAGGCGATCCATCTGCGCGGGGTCGGTGGCGTCGGCCGCGAAAATCCCAATGGTGCGGCCTTCCGCCGCCATCTCCTGCCGGAGTTGCTCCAGCCGGTCCTGGCGGCGCGCCGAAGCCATCACTTTCGCGCCTTCGCGCGCCATCAATACCGCGGCCGCGCGTCCAACACCGCTGGAAGCGCCTACTACCAAAACCACTTGCTCTTTGAGAGAAACGGGCATTTCTACCCGAGCATAACAAAAAGCCGCCGCGGCGCGGGGAGAGGCGATATACTGCCCAAAGAGAGGAACTCATTCCTATGTTCAAACACGTTCTCGAAACTTGCGCCATACTGGCACTGGCGGCGCTGCCCGCCCTCGCCAAACCCGATTTCAGCGGCGATTGGAAGTTGAATACCACCAAGAGCACTTTCGGCGAGATGCCGGCCCCCGACTCCATGTCGTACAAGGTCACCCATGCCGAGCCCAAACTGACCACCGCCCTCAAACAATCCAGCCAGATGGGCGACTTCGACATTAATGCCACTTACACCACCGACGGCAAGGAGTGTACCAACGAAGGCTTCATGGGTGCGCCCACCAAGAGCGTGGTGAAGTGGGATGGCGATACCCTGGTAATCGAAACCAAGGGGCAATTCGGCGATAGCAACTTTACCATGACGCAGAAGTGGACCCTCTCGGCTGACGGCAAGACTCTGACCGTGGCGCAGACTTTTAAGAGTGACATGGGCGAGGGCGACCAGAAACTAATCTTCGATAAGCAGTAGTCCACTTACTCACCCGTCTGCGCCAGGGGTCCGATGAAGATTCCTCACATGCGATGGGTGGTGGCCGCGCTGCTGTTTCTCGCGACCGCCATCAACTACGGGGATCGCCTGGCGCTTTCGGTGATTTCCACCGACCTTCGGCACGCCTTCTCCATGACGGAGACGGACTACTCGCAGGTGGTCTCCGTCTTCCTGGTGGCGTACGCGGTGATGTATGCCTTCTCGGGCTATATCGTGGACCGGTTGGGCACACGCCGCGGCTTTTCGGTCTTCATTTTTGTCTGGTCGTGCGCGGCCATGCTGCATGGATTCGCGACGGGAAAGTGGTCGCTGGCGGCGTGCCGCGCGCTGCTCGGGCTGGGAGAGCCGGGTAACTGGCCGGCCGCGGCCCGAGCCGTCGCGGAATGGTTCCCGGCGCGTCTGCGGGCTCTCGGGATCGGCATTTTCAACGCCGGCACCATGCTGGGTTCGGCCGCAGCGCCTCCGGTAGTAAGTTTCCTGACGCTCAATTTCGGATGGCGCTCCTCGTTCTATTTCACCGGCGCCGTAGGATTCCTGTGGCTCGCGGCCTGGCTGATTCTCTACCAGCCGCCGCACCTGAATCGCTGGCTGCGTCCTTCAGAATATGACGCCATGAAGCACGAAGTGCAGACCCCCGCGCAGTCCGCGCCGGTCCGCGCGGGCGGTTTGAACTGGTGGGAAGTGTTGAAGACCCGCGAGTGTTACACCCTGACGCTGGCGCGGTTCTTCACCGATCCGGTAATCTACTTCGTGATTTTCTGGCTGCCCGAGTATCTGCGCAAAGAACGGCATTTCGATCTCGCCATGGTAGGCCAATACGCTTCCGTGCCTTTTGTGGCCGGCGGCGTGGCGTACCTCACCGGCGGATGGCTTTCTGGCCGGCTGATGCGCGCCGGCTGGCGGCTGCCGAAAGCGCGGAAATTCGTCATGCTGCTGGGCGCGGCGATGATGCCCATCTCCATCCTGGCTCCCATGGTTCCCACCGCCGCGCTGGCCATCGCGGCCATCTGCTTCGTCACCATGGGGCACGCCTTCTGGATTTCGAACCTGCTGGCGCTGCCCACCGACATCTGCCGGCCGGGAGAGATCGGCACGGTGATGGGGATCTCGGGAATGGGCGGCACGGTGGGCGGCATTCTGGCGAATTTCGGAACGGCGTGGGTCGTGCAGCACTTCACGTATGCGCCGGTCTTCGCGATGGCCGGCTTCATGCACCCGCTGGGCGTGGGAATCGTCTGCTGGTTGCTGCCGAGCAGGCGCTTCGGCGAGCGCGCCGGGGTGCAGTACTGAAGGCTCTCGCGCGAGTTAGCTCGGCGAGGCGCAATCCACTTATGATTGTGAATGTGCCCATGCTGACGCCGCGCCACTACCCTCGCCTGGATCCTGGGGCCAAACTGTGACTGCGACCCGCGGCGGCATCGGCCTGGTGGTGCATGGTGGCGGCCCCACGCCGGTGATCAACGCCAGCCTGGTCGGGGCGATCGAGGAAGCGCGGGAACATGCGGAAATCGCGGGGCTGTACGGCGCGGCTTATGGCATGGATGGCGTCCTGCGAGAACATTTCATCGACCTGTTTGCCGAGAGCCTGGAGACACTGCGAGCCATCGCGTCCACACCGTCGTCCGCTCTGGGCACGTCCCGCCTGGAAGTCGGCGATGCGGAGATCGAACGGGCGCTGAAGATATTCCGCGCGCACAATGTGCGGTATTTCTTTTTTACCGGCGGTAACGGATCGATGGGCACGGCCTCGCAAATTGCGCGTGCTGCCGCCGATTCCGGATACCAATTGCAGGTCATCGGAATTCCAAAGACCATCGATAACGATCTCGCGGAGACCGATCATACACCCGGGTATCCCAGCACGGCGCGATTCTTTGCCTGCGCCGTGCGGGACATCGGCGCCGATAATCGCGCGCTGCCCGGCCAGGTGGAATTCGTCGAAGTTCTCGGCCGCAACGCGGGCTGGCTGGTCGCCGCCACCTGCCTGGCGCGGCACGAACCCGACGATGCGCCGCACCTGATCTACTTCCCCGAGGTGCGTCTGCCACTGGAACAACTGCTGGACGATGTAGACGGCGTGTACCGGCGGCTCGGCCGCTGCGTGGTGGCCGTCTGCGAAGGCCAATTGGACGGCCGCGGCGAGCCTTTCGGCGCCGATGTCCGCAAGGGATCGCGAGGGAGTTTGGCCATGAACCTCGGTCATCGTCTGGCGACATTGGTTGCCGAGCGGCTGAAACTGAAAGCCCGCAGCGAGAAGCCCGGCTTGCTGGGGCGGTCGCATTGGGACGAGCAGCCGCAATTGGATCGCGCGGAAGCTCGCTTATGCGGCCGCGCCGCAGTGCAGGCTGCGTGCCAGGGATTGTCAGGAGTGATGGTCACGCTGCTCAGAGAGAGCGGCACGGAATACCGGGTCTCGACGGGCGTGGCGCCTCTGCAGCGGGTGGCCCTGGTGGAGCGATTGTTCCCGGCGGAATGGAGAAATCCCGCCGGCAATGACGTGCTGCCGGCCTTTCACGATTATGTCTTGCCTTTGGTGGGCGCGATTCCCCGGCACCAACGCCTGCGTGCCATTCCTCCCGCGTCGCGAGCTTAATTGGGCTTTAGCCAGGCTTTAGCCGGCTTTGGCCTGGGACTTCAGAGGGACTTGCAAAATTCGAAGGACCGCTTGCTGGCGCGCGCGGCTCGGAATGGCGCCTCTGTGTTTGCCAGAGCCTACCGAGCCGCGACCGCGAGGGAGCGGTGGATCAGCTGACTATTGCAACTCCTTTGAAAGTCTGCCCCACGGCTCTGGTATCAACAAAGTGAACGGTATTGGGTTAAGTGCTCGATCTCGCCGATTCGCTATCCAGATACAGGTGCGCATTGGGGTGCGTGCGCAGGATGGTTGCCGGGCATCTGGTGGAAAACTCCTCGCCCAGGGTGCGCGCCACGATGGCGGCCTTGCGCTCGCCGGGCACCGACAGAATCAGTTCGGGGACGCGGAAGAGCGCCGGGATGGTGAGGGTGATGGCGCGCGCGGGCACGGCAGCGAGATGCGGGAACCATCCCTCGGCAACCTGCTGCTGGCGACACTCGCGGTCGAGGGTCACGACCTTGGCGTCGCGGGGATCGCTGAAATCGGCCACCGGCGGGTCATTGAATGCCAGGTGCCCATTCTCCCCGATTCCCGCCAGGCACAGCAGCGGCTGGTAGCGCCGCAGCAATGCGGCATAGCGCTCGCACTCCCGCTCCGGGTCCGCGGCATCGCCTTCGATGTAATGGAATTCGCGCATGGGCACCTGGCTCACGAGCTCGTCGCGCATATAGCGCCGGAAAGCCGCGGGGTGCGCGGCGGAAATGCCCACGTATTCGTCCATGTGGAACCCGGCCACGCGATCCCAGGGAATATCGTGGAGCGCGGTCAGTGCGCGGAGAGTTTCGAGCTGCGATTGGCCGGTGGCAAAAATCACGGGCACCACGGAATGTTTTTCGGCCAGCAGGCGAATGGCGCCGGCCGCGTGCGCCGCGGCAGCCGCGCCCATTTCCCGCCGGGTGGCGTGGCGATGAACGATAAGGTCAGTCGGCATACTGGTCTGCTCCATAATATTCGCCCCTTCCTCTTCCGTGGACGTACACCTGATTCACGCGCAAATGCCTGCTCTCCACGCACCAGAGCGCCAGATTGGCCAGGTTGCCAGGGCACAAGCCGGCACAGACGGCGCCGGTCCTCGCTAATAACTTCGCGGGATTTACGGTCGCCGCGGCGACGGCGTCGCTGAGCGAAACGCCGCCCAGCGCCTGCAATTGGCCGATGGCCCGGTCGAGAGTCAGGGTGGACCCGGCCATCGAAGACGGTGCCGTTTGCGTCACCACCTGGCCCGTCGGAAGGAGCCGTATGGGCACGCCGCCCAGATGGTAATCGCCTGGAGTTAGTCCCGCCACGCTGACTGAGTCGGTGATCAGGATGGTGCGGTCCGCTCCCTTTATCTTTGCGATCGCCTGGACTAACTCGCGCGGTAGGTGAAACCCGTCGCAGATAATGGTGGCGGCCAATCGATCGGAGACTAACTGCGCCCATAGGGGCGCGCGGTGACGGTGGATGAATTCGGCGCAGCCGTTCCCCAGGTGCGTACACAGGCAAGCGCCCGCCTGGATGGCGTCGTAGATATGGTGCGCTTCCCCATCGGTGTGGCCAATGGCCACGGCCACTCCGGACTCGGCCGCGCGCCGGATGAACTCCATTGAGCCGGGCAGCTCCGGTGCGATGGTGACCAATCCTATGCGGCCGCCGGCCGCTTCCTGCAAACCCTCGAACTCGGACCATCGGGGAAGGCGCATCAGAGCGGGATCGTGCGCGCCGTGCGCCGGTCCGGGCGAGAGGTATGGGCCCTCCAGGTGATAACAGGGGACGGAAGCGGCGAAATCCGGGTAGTCAGCCCGCGTTCGTTCCAGAATCTTGAAATTGCGCTCCAGCCGGTCGAGCGGGCTGGTGATCAACGTGGGGCAGAACGAAGTGACGCCGGTCTTCCATAGGACCGCGGTCAGCGAGGCCGCCGATTCCGGAGTCAGGCTGGCGGAACTGAAATCCACCCCCATGGCGCCGTTGACTTGCAAGTCGATGAAGCCGGGGCTGCAATAGGGCGCATCGGCACGCTCCACGCCCAACTTGTCGACCGCGGCAATGGTGCTGCCGGCGATCGCTATGCGGCACAGCCCTTGCCCCAGCACGTTAGCGACAATCGAGCTGCTCATCGCGGCGGCCATCATTTCTTATGTAGCAGAGCGCGCACAGCCTCGTCACCGAGCCATTTTTCGGCACGCTCGTACGACCAACCGTTATCGTCCACTAGGGTGAACAACCCCGAATAGCCGAAGTAGAACCACAACACGTCCACCGCCTGATTGAGATCGATGCCTTCGCGCAAGGCGCCGAGCTCGACCAGCCGCCGGCCGTTCCGCCTCAGGGCCTTGCGGTAACGGTCGGTTCCTGTCGCCAGGGCCGCAGCCACTTCGGCGTCGTGCGGCGCGGTATTCAGGATGAGATGAACGATGTCGCCGTATTCCTTGCGCATGCCGCAGCAGGTGGCCGCAATCAGGCGAATAATCGCCTCGGGGTCGTCCAATTCGTCAATACTGCGCGCCGTCGATTCGATGACCGGCGCGGTGCTCCAGCTATCCACGAGGGTGCGCAGCAGGCCCTGTTTGCCCGCCGAAACGGCGTATACGGTGGCTGGGGCGACGCGCGCCAGGGCGGCGATGTCGTCTACTTTGGTGGAGAAGTAACCATGCTCGCGGAACAGCTTCCGCGCGGCATCCACGATCGCCCGGCGCGTCAATTCCGCGTACTCCTGGCGGCGCGACCTGGGGCTCTCGGCCGATAGAGACTTTTTCATGCTCGGTTTCAATCATAGCACCACTCTTCAAAATATTCTTGAAACCCATTAATCAGAGTCGGTATCTGATGAAGTGAAAGTCAGGCGCCGCGGCCACACCGGCGGCGCGAGGGAGGTTTTCATATGTCGCCACAAAGCAGTGCCACTCGCAACGCGATTCTCGATCAGGTGATCCAACAGGCCCTTGCCGATCGGCGAATTGTAGGGACTGTCGTTCTGGTATCGCAGAACGGCGAACCGGTATACCGGCAAGCCGCCGGGTTTGCCGATCGGGAGGCTGGAATCCCCATGCGGGAGGACGCTATCTTCCGGCTGTCTTCGCTATCGAAGCCCATCGTATCGGCCGCCGCGCTGGCCATGGCCGAGCGCGGGCAACTCCACCTGGACGACGCCGTTACGAATTGGATTCGGGAATTTCAGCCGGAGCTTCCGGACGGCAGCAGGCCGGAGATCGCGATCCGGCAACTTCTGAACCACAC
>CAZARO010000239.1:0-7303 GCA_964487165.1 uncultured Solibacteraceae bacterium
ATGGCTCTTGATGGCTTGCCAGGCGGCCGCGCCGGGCGTCCAGGAATGCGCCGCCGCCAGTTCCGGCGTCAGCTTGGGCAGTTCATTTGTGGGGGCGACGCAATCCGGATCGATTTTGCCGATGCGCAGGTGCTCGCCGGTGGAAATGGCGTGGACCGGGGCCGCGCCGGGGCCGAAGGAGACGTCGATGCGCCAAGATGTGGCGCCGTTGCCGCTATCGTGCCAAAGAAAAGTCGGCGGCGTGATTTCGGGCGGGAAAATGGCGCCGTCCTGCGGATAATCGATGGCGATCGCCGCCGGCTCCGGGCGGGTATCCGGATTATCGGAGGCACTCGCGAGCAGGCCCACCAGCAGGCTCGGAAGAAGAATCGCCCGGCCGGTCATGGCAGCAGTTCCATTACCAGCTCAGCTTAGCGCCCGGCGCGGCCCGGTGGCGTGCTTAACCGTTTTGGGAATTTGCGTTGTTCGGTTGCAGAACCGCGCCCCTCCGTCGCGGCTCGGTAAGACGCACACGGATTCGGTTACCGAGCCGCGACCGCGAGGGAGCGGTGGCCATAAGCAACCCGGTCTGGTAGTGTGCCGTCGAATCGGCGTATGATAGGCGTAATGTACGGCTCTGGGACCACACTCGCGATTCTCTCACTCCTGTGCCTGAGCCTTTCCGGCCCGGCCCAATCCCAGCGCGATCTCCACCTTGAAAGGGATCCCGAACCTCGCCGCATGGCGCTAGTGATTGGAAACGCCAATTACCCCGGCCATAAGCTGGTGAACCCGGTCCACGATGCGGAGGATATGAAAGCTGCGCTGGAACGGATCGGGTTCACGGTCAGGCTGGGCAAAGATCTCTCCAAACAAGCCATGCAGGATCAAGTCAAGAGATTCCTGGGAGATTTGCAGGACGGAGACGTGGCGTTGTTCTATTTCTCGGGCCATGGCATGGAACTCGATGACGAGAATCTGCTGGTGCCAACGGACTTTCCCGATGCGCTGCCACGGCCCAGCGAGGCAAAAGCCGCCAGTTTTGCCTTTGACGATGTGCAGCGCTCTTTGGAGCAATCCAAGGCCCGGCTGAGCATATTGGTGATGGATGCCTGCCGCTCCAACCCGTATCGCGGCCACTCGCGGGCGTGGGACCAGGGCTTGGCGCCGGTGGATGCCGGCTTGGGATCTTACGTCGCATTCGCGGCGAGCCCCGGCCAGACGGCGGACGATAATTCCGCCGAGAGGAACGGCCTGTTCACCAAATTCCTGCTGGAGGAACTGGGAAAGCAGCCTCCTTTATCGCAGCTGTTTCGACAGGTGCGGGACGATGTCTACCAAGCCTCCGGCAAGAGGCAACGGCCGTACCTGGTGGACCAGGTAACCGGCGACCTTATGTTCCGCGCATTGCCTCAGGGCCAGCCCGCCGCGGCTCCAGCGCCTTCGGGTGCGAGCCCACTGCCACAGGACGGGATGGAGGATGGGCTCCGGCTGTATCGCCAAGGTAAGTGCGCGGATGCGCTCAAGCTCTTCGATCGCGCCATCCGCGAACACCCCCAGGACGCCTTCGCGCAGAATGCCACCGGAGTGGCGTATGTGTGTCTCAAGCAATATAGCCTGGCGATCCCGAGATTTGATATGGCCGTCAAGCTCAGGCCGGACTTTGCCGAGGCTTATTTGAATCGTGGGGCCGCTTACTCCGCCGAGGGCCAGTACGACTTGGCAGTGGAGAACTTCGACTGGGCGGTGGAAGAGGAGCCGTGGAATCCGGTTTTTTATACCCGCCGCGGCCAGGCCAACTTCAGTCTTCGGAAGTATGACGAAGCCCTGGCGGATTTCAATCGCGCGATCGAGCTCAATCCCGCCGGCGCGGATGCTTTTCACGGCCGCGGCCAGGTGCGTGAGAGGCAGGGGCATTACGCGGAAGCGGCTGACGATTTCGTGGCCGCACTGGACCGCAACGCAAATCTCGCCGCGGCGAAGCAAGACCTGGACAGGGTTAGGAAACGGCTTTCCATTCGTTGAGTCAAGGACCGCGTCCTTGATATCCCTGCGGGATATCGGAGTCTCGCGGTCGCGGCTCGGTAGGCTCTTGCAAACACAGAGGCGCCATTCCGAGCCGCGCGCGCAAGCAAGCGGTTCTTCGAATTTTGCAACTTCCTCAGGCGTCAGAAGCGGCCCCTTTCGGCAGGCCCTCGCTTCGCCAGTGCGGGCGCTTCTCCCACCGGTTGATTGGCGTTGCGGGAAGGCAGACGGAACTCCGGAAGCTGTTTCCCGGCGCTCTCCTAGCGAACCTTTTCTTCCACGAAGCGGAATAGTTCATCGTTGCGATACCCGGCTGTTCGACCGCTCCCTCGCGGTCGCGGCTCAGTAGGCTCTGGCAGCCACAGAGGCGCTATTCCGAGTCGCGCGCAAGCAAGCGGTTCTTCGAATTTTGCAACTCCCTCAGGAATCAGAAGCGGCGCCTCTCGGCCGGCCCTCACTTCGCCAGCGCGAGCGCTTCTCCCACCGGCTGATCGGCATTGCGGGAAGGCAGACGGAACTCGGGAAGCTGCTTCCCGGCGCTCTCCTCGCGAACCTTCTCTTCCACGAAGCGGAATAGTTCATCGGCTGTCACGACGCGGTCCTGGTTGAGGTCCGCCTCGCCGGCAAGGCCGCGGGTCAGCCAATAGGTGAACGTCGATTGGCCGTCGGGGCGGGCCAGGGAGACTTCGCCCGCCGAGCCGGATGTCAATATCGCTCTGCCCTTCTGCTCGGAAAACAGGCTCAACAAATGATTGTTGACCAGGCTCGGCCCGGGGAACTTCCAGTCGCCTTCCACCTCATGCCCCACGTCGAAGATTATGAAGGCGTGGTTGCAGCGGACGCTCTGGTCGAGCCACATTTGCAGGTCCAGGAAGCTCACCGCGGTGGAGTCCATGGCCTTCATTTGCGTTCCAAAAGGCGCGAGATACATCTTTTCGTTATTGCCGGGCTGCGGATCGTGCACCGCGCGGCCGGCTACGTAGATTACCAGCAGATCGTTGGCCTGCGCTTTGGCCGCGAAGTCGTAGAAGCCGATGCGGAGGTTGTCGCGGGTCGCGGATTCGTCACGGAGGAGCCGAATGTTTTCCTTGTGGAACCCCGCTTTTGCCTCCAGGTCCCGCGCCATCGCTCCGGCGTCGGCAGCTGCCCCCGGCAAGGCGGGAAGAGCTCCCTTGGCGTCGCCATAATTCGAAATGCCCACGATCAAGGCGTACTTCGCGCCTGCGGAGTGCGGCTTGACGGTATCCTTGCCCTGGACCACGATGGGGATCACAATGGTGCGGCGATTCTGCTTCTGGTCGGTGGCCTCAAGCACCAGTTCCTTCATGTCCCGGCGGATGTCGACGCTCTGCGCAAAACTCTCGGATCGGGATTGAATGCTGACCGTTTGCGCTCCGATTTTAAGCGCGACGCCGGGGTTCTCCGACGAACAGGTTCCCTTCACGGTTATGCGGGCCGAAGCCTGCCCGGCCTTCAGTACCGGGGGAGCCAGCGGTTCACTCAGGAGCACGTCGGGGGGCACGCCCTTCGGGTCGTCGGGCGAGACGGTGCCCTGGTAGGCGAAATACGGATCCTGGGTGCCGGTAGTGCGCAGGATCCAGCTCTGATAATACTTGCGCCCGCGGTTGTCGGTCGCCAGTACTTCGAGGGCGTTCTCCCGCGGGTCGAACAATTGGTCCGGACGCTTACCCATGGTGGTCGAATCCATGCTCAACTCCGTGCCGTCGGCCACGTTCCGGCTGTCGAATATATCGCTGATGGCACGCCCGTCCACCCAGACGTTGATCGTGCCGGTCGAGAGATTCCGCTCGGCGCTTTTGAGCAGCCGGATCTTCATCCTGGCGATGGGGCGCTCGGGGATTTCAATCAACGAACGGTCGCCGGTGAAAGGCGTGTCGAAGAAGTCCGGCAGCAACAACTGTATGCGGATGGGGGCCTCCTGTGCGAAGGCCCCGGCGAAGAAGATAAACAGCGGAAGTTGGAATACAGCTCGCCTGATCATTGTTGTTTCTTGACTATCGGAATGTTCGCCGGAATCGGGAGCTTCCCGGGAGTGGCTGTCGTGCCCTTCGCCGGAGTCGCGGAGCTAGTGGCCGGCGTGGACGACGCGGGTGGCGCGGCTGGCGGCGGGGCAATGGGAACCAGGCCATTGACCTTCTGGTATTCCGCCTCAAGCCCAGTCAGGTCGGGTGGTTTGGGCCGCCAGCCGGTGTCTCCGAAAAGGGTCATATACTCATAGATCGTCTCCAGGTTGGGCGGAAAGGCGCGCATCACGCGGTCCTCGAAAGCTAACTTGGCATAATCGGTAACATAGGCATCCAGTTCCTTGGTGATTTGATCCTTGTCCGCGCCCCGGTCGCGCGCCATCAGGAGGGCCAGGTGCAGGTGCGATCCGAAATTCTCGTCGCGCATGTCGGTCTTCACGGCTTTGTAAAACTCGTCGCGCGACAGCTTCTCGTCCTCGGGAGTGTGCCCCACCAGCTTGAGAACCTTGGCGTAATAGTAGTGGGCCGCGGGGTCGTTATCGCGAATCGCCACGGCGCCGGCCAGATTCGTACGAGCCATTTCGAACATATCGCTGTAATACGCCATGATGCCGTTGTCGCGTTTCAGTTCCGCCATCAGGTTGCGGTGCTCCGCGCTGCTCGACAGAAAGCCGTCTTTGAGCTTGGCGTCGATTTCGGCCTTATAGGCGTTGGCAATCAGGTCTTTGGCCTTTTCCATGCGCTGTTCCACGCGGCGGCGGCTGCCAAGGAATCCCAGGCCCACGCGGGCATCCCTGGTCGCCACCTTCAGCATGGTGGTGTAAAGGACGGGCACTTCCCTCACGTCATAGTTTGCGTTCAACACCGCTTTGAACGCCATGTCGTCGGCGGCATCCTCTTCCACCTGGTCCCAATTCACGATGAGAGGCCGATATAGAAAGAAAGCCGCTGCCGCGCCGACCGTTTGCCCCAGGCCAGCCCCCTGGTTGGCCGCCACGAGGCGTCCGCCGATGCCCGTGCCGGGCAGTCCGGTGGCGGCTCCTAATCCAGCGCCCAAAAGACCGGCCATCATGGTGAAGCGAGCCTGTTTCGCGGCCTGCTCTTCCCCATAGGCTTTTTGGCCGGAATCCAGGATCACCCTTTCCTTCCAGTGGTCCAACAACACGTGGGCCATTTCGTGCGCCAGCACGTAGGCCAGTTGGGATTCCGATTCCACGATCGAGATCAGGCCGGTGGAGACATAGACCGTGCCGGTGGAGAGCGTTTCCGCCAGCGGAGTCGGGTCGGGGATCACCTTGAATGCCAGCGCCCGTTCGGATTCCGGGGGTACCAGTTTCTGCCCGATGCGGTTGATGTGATCCTGGACCACCAGGTTGTCGTAAAGGTTCTGGTGAATCCGCCACCGGTCTTCGCGGACGGTCGCAATATAGGATGAGACACTGGTGTTGCGGTCGTAGGCGCGCTGGCTGTGCTCGCGCATCAGGTCTTCGTACGCCTGGTCGACATCGTCGCGAAAGTTGAGATCCTTCTGGTATTTGTCGGTGGAGTACTGCTTCAAGGCCTCGTATCGGAGTTGGTTCTTGGCGGGGTCCTCGGGCTTCTGCTTGCCCTTGAGGATATTTCCAATTTGGCCGAATGCCGGTAACGATAACGCCACCACGAGCGTGGCGACGGAACTGAAACGGAATTGCATAAACATCTTTGGCCCTCCTTACATTACTGAGTTGCGCCCTGTTCGTGGATCAGGGAAAGAATCAGATCGGTGTCCGTTTTTACCCCGTTCCGCGGTTGCATCGAAAAGTCCTTCCACTTGTTGTCGACCCGCCGCGAGATCTTGAAACCGCCCGTCTTGGTCGGACCGGTGACCTTGAGCTGATCCGCGGTGGCGTCAAAAGAATGATCCTCGGCCCCTTTTATTTGCTTCATAACGAAGGTCAATTTGCCGTGAGAGATGGAGAGCTTGCCGTCGCAATACTTGAGCGAGTCGCCACCGGTCACGATCACCGTCACTTTGCCCTCGTGCCCATGCTGAACCAGGAAGGTCGCCTTGCCGCCGAGTTTGAGCGACTCTTCCATGACTTTGCTTGCCTTGTCGACCACGCTGGAATTGTAGCGGCGGTCATCGCCGTTCAAGTAAGCGATGCCAAGGTTCTCGGCGACGGTCGGGTCGGTCTTGTCCTGTTCCCAGACTTCCTCCAGTTTGGCGGCTGCCTTATCGAACTGGTTGCTGTCGAGGTATTGCTGCGCCATCCGCTTAAGATCTTCGAACCGGCCTCCGCTTTGGCCACAGAGGACGGGCGTAAGACTCAGCATCAGCACTGGCAAACCGAGTGAGAGAGTGGTCTTTGACGAGAATAGTTGGGCCATAACGGTGTCGGTAAATCGCTTCCTTTTTGGGGTCCCCTCACCGATAGTGGCAGCTAGAAACTGCCGCCGGCTGCCGGCGGTGCACCCAATGATAGAGATCCCCCCCGAGTCGCCCCGCTCACAGTCTACGGAAGCGGTGGCGATCCTTTCCATGCCAATATTCCATAGTCCTCCACCAATGTAAAGAGGGTTCATCTTATGTTCCCGACTTACCGTGAGGTGGCGGCTGTTCCGCCGTTGGGCCAAAAGAACGGTAGAGGGTTGATTTCGGGCCGGGAGATCGATCTGCCCTACCGAATCTTGCGGTGGGATACTATCAGTTTGGAATAGTACTAGGCCCAGGAAGGCCCGAAGAGGAAAGCATGAAATTTACGAGACGAGACTTGGGGAAACTTGCGCTGGTGTCCCTCCCGGTCAGCAGGGTGTTGAGCGCGAAAACGATCGATTCGAAGATTGGCGGCGTGCAGATCGGCGCCATCACGTACAGCTTCAATACCATCGCCAGTCCGGATCCGCAGGCTATTATCAACGCGTATGTCGAGATCGGGCTGGGCGAAGCGGAGCTGATGTCGAACCATTGCGAATCGCTGGCGGGCGCGCCCGCGATGCCCAATTTCGGCCGCGGCGGCGGACGTGCGCAACTGACTCCCGAGCAACAAGAGGAGCGCAAGGCGGCGCAGGAGAAACTGGTGCAATGGCGCGCCGCGACGGGCGCCGGCACCTGGAAGGCGGTCCGGGGAAAATTCAACGACGCGGGCGTGGAAGTGGCGCTGCTCTGCTACAACATGTCGGACTCCATGAAAGACGAGGACATCGAATACGGGTTCGCGATGGCGCAGGGGCTGGGCGTGAAAGCCATCTCCACCAGCACCACGCTCACCATGGCGAAACGCATCGCGCCCATCGCCGACAAGCATAAGTTGATGGTGGGCTATCACGGCCACGAC
>CAZARO010000240.1:0-7292 GCA_964487165.1 uncultured Solibacteraceae bacterium
TCCATTCTGGTTTCTGCCCTACGCGCTGGCTTGCGGCAACACCGTGGTGGTGAAGCCATCGGAGCGCGTCCCACTGACCACGCAGAAGGTGTTTCAGTTGCTCGAAGCGCTGAAATTGCCGGCGGGGGTGGTCAACCTGGTCAACGGCGGGCGCGACGCGGTCAACGCGCTCCTGGATTCGCGTTCGATACGCGCCGTGAGCTTTGTCGGATCGAGCGCCACCGCGCGCTACGTGTATAGCCGCGCCGCCGCGACGGGCAAGCGCGCGCAGTGCCAGGGCGGCGCCAAGAATCCGGTGGTGGTGCTGCCCGACGCCGACCTCAACTCCGCTTCCAACGTGATTGCCGATAGCGCCTTCGGCTGCGCCGGCCAGCGCTGCCTGGCGACGTCGCTGGCGATCACGGTGGGATCCGCGACGAAGGCGTTCACCGAGGCGATGCGCTCGAAAGCCTCCGAACGCACCACGGGGTACGGCCTCGACGAGGGCACGCAAATGGGACCGGTAATTACGCCGGAGAGCCGCGCGCGCATCGAGAGCCTGATCGACCAGGCGGTACACGATGGCGCGACCCCGCTGGTGGATGGCAGGAAGTCCACCATCCCGCAATATGCCAAGGGCAACTTCGTGCGCCCCACGCTGCTCGAAGGGCTGCCGTACTCGAGCGACATCGTTCGCACGGAGATCTTCGGCCCGGTACTTTCCATGCACCACGTGAACGATATCGACGAGGCGATCGCGCTGGTGAACTCCGGACAGTACGGCAATCAGGCGTGCCTCTTCACGTCCAGCGGCGCCAGCGCCCGCAAGTTCCGGTATGAAGCGGAGGTCGGAAATATCGGGATCAACGTCGGGGTCGCCGCGCCGGTGGCGGCCTTCCCGTTCAGCGGAGCGCGGGAAAGCTTCTTCGGCGACTTGCACGGACAGGGCCGCGACGCGTTCGAATTCTTCACGCAGGAGAAGGTGATCGTGGAGCGCTGGCCGAAAGAGTGGTCGCGCGTCTTCTGAGGCTTCCGATCGCGCCTGGGGCGAGAACCGAGCGGCTGTCTGCGATCCGTCGATTTCTATTAATTGAGAGAACGTATGCGTGTAATCGTGATAGGCGGGACCGGTCACATCGGCACTTACCTGACTCCGCGTCTGGTGGAGGGCGGCCACCAGGTAATCAGCATCAGCCGCGGCCGGCGCGAGCCCTATCAGCCGAATGCCGCCTGGCGGGAAGTGCGGCACGCCACCATGGATCGCGCGGCGGAAGAGGCGGCGGGAACTTTCGGCCCGCGGATTCGCGAACTGCAAGGCGACGCCGTGGTTGACATCACCTGCTATACTCCGGCGAGCGCCCGCCACCTGGTAGAGGCACTGCGCGGATCGGTCCAACACTTTCTTCATTGCGGGACGATCTGGGTTCACGGTCCGGTGGGGAACGGGCCCATCGCGGAAGATGAGCCTCGCACGCCGTTCGGCGATTATGGCTGCCGCAAGGCGGAGATTGAGCGTTACCTGCTGGCGGAAGCGCGCGCGGGCTTTCCCGCGTCGATGCTGCATCCCGGCCACCTGGTGGGTCCCGGATGGGCGCCTGTCAATCCCGCGGGCAACTTCAATCCGCAAGTGTTTGCCGATCTTGCCGCGGGACGCGAAGTAGCGCTGCCGAACCTCGGCACCGAGACCCTGCACCACGTTCACGCGGACGATGTGGCACAGGCGTTTGTCGGCGCGCTGAGGCACTGGCCCGCGGCGGTGGGAGAGAGTTTCCACGTGGTCTCTCCCGCTGCACTCACCCTGCGCGATTACGCCGAGACAGTGGCCGGTTGGTTCCATCGG
Organism: uncultured Solibacteraceae bacterium; assembly: GCA_964487165.1. GTDB lineage: Bacteria > Acidobacteriota > Terriglobia > Bryobacterales > Bryobacteraceae > PALSA-129. The sequence continues at coordinate 1,820 of CAZARO010000240.1, forward strand.
CCGGCGAAGCTGCGATTTCTGCCGTGGCAGGAATGGCGCGAAACCGCTTCCGCACGCGATGCCGAAGTTACCGGCAACCACATCGCGCATTCCTCGAATTGCAGCATTGAGAAGGCGCGCCGCCGGCTTGATTATCGGCCGCGATACAGCTCCGCCGAGGCCGTTCACGAGGCGCTATCCAGTCTCATCGCTACCGGCGTGGTCACGATCTGATCCTATACACTGGATGGTGCAGGAGCCCGCACCCGGAAAATGCCGCCAATTGAAAAAGCCGCCGTGAAGAAGCAGCGAGCCCAGAGAGGCACGAGGGAGACGCCGTCGATACAAAGCCTGGACCGCGGCCTGGTGATCCTGGAGGCGGTCGGTAAGTCGAACGGAGCGGTGACGCTGGGCGAGTTGACGGAGCTTCTCGCCATCGACCGGAGCAGCGCTTTCCGTCTCGCCAATACGTTAAAGCGCCGCGGCTTTCTGGCAATTTCGAATCGCGATAAAGGTTACATCCTCGGTCCTTCCATCTGGCGGCTGTCCCGGCTCTATGACTGGAGTAATATGCTGGTAACTATCAGTCACGAGCCTCTTAAGAAGCTGGCCATGCGCACCAATGAGACGGCACACCTGGCCGTGCGCGAGGGGCGGCGCGCATTTTTCATCGGCCACGCAACGGTGAACCACATGATTGCCGTGGCCGCCCGCACGGGAGAGGCGGTGCCTTTGCACTGCACAGCGCATGGGAAGGCGTTGCTGGCCGACTGCGGCGCGCCTGATTTGAAGACTTTATTCGGGCCCAAAGACCTGCAAAAGTATACGCCGCAAACGGTAACCTCGCGGGAACGGCTGGCCAAAGTGTGCGCCGAAATCAAGCGCCGGGGCTACGCCACCGACGATGCCGAGTATCAGGAAGGCATCCGCTGTGTGGCGGCTCCCATACGCGATAAGGACGGCGAAGTGATCGCGTCGATCGGCATTTCCGCGCCGGCAACGCGCTTTCCGCGGGAGCGCTATGCCGAATGCGCCGCGCAAGTGATGGAAGTCGCGAATACCATTAGCGAGACCATCGCCGGCCAGAAAGACTGAGTTGGAGGCGACGCCATTTGCTCCCTAAGTGGCGGGCTGAAGCCCACCCCACCGGTGGCGCGGGCTTCAGCCCGCGAAAGCGGACTAAAGTCCGCCCCACCGAGCTTCTTCGACTTAGAATATATGCGTGTCTTTCGCCGACCGAACGTTCGGAGTTGCCGATAAAGTCGCGCTGGTCACCGGTGGATATCGCGGACTCGGTGCGGCGATTGCTGTGGGTCTCGCGGAGATGGGCGCTAAGGTCGCCATCACGGGAATCGAAGCGGAGCTGGCGAAATCCTTCACTGCGACGTTGCGCGCCAGAGGCTGCGACGCATACTGGGCCGCGTTCGACGCCGTATCGGCCGCGGAAACGCATCGCATGGTAGACGGGGTGGCTAAATTTTACGGGCGGCTCGACATCCTGGTGAATTGCGTGGGCGTCAATTGCGAGCAGAAAGCGGACGAAGTAACGGAAGACGTGTTCGATAACGTGCTGGCGGTGAACCTCAAGGGCGCGATGTTTCAGGCGCAGGCCGCCGCACGGCACATGATCGCGCAAGGGTGGGGCGGCAAGCAGGTACATATCGGTTCCGTGCGCTCTCAATTGGCGCTGCGCGGCCGCGGCTACGCGGCCTACTGCGCCAGCAAGGGTGGGCTTGGCGTTTTGTGCAAGCAACTGGCGGCCGAATGGGCGCCGCATCGAATCAACGTCAACATCGTCGCTCCCACTTTCGTGAATACCGAGATGAGCGCGGCCATGCTCGCCGACAAGACATTTTACGAGTCGGTTGTTTCGCGCATTCCGCTCGGGCGAATTGCGGAGCCGGAGGACGTGATGCGCGCGGTATTGTTTTTCGTTTCGCCGGCGTCGGATTTCATCACCGGCCAAACGCTTTACGTCGATGGTGGCATTACCGCCACGCAATGAGGATTCCCATGAGCTCTCGTCACATTCTTTGCGCTGCTTTCCTGGTCCTGGTCCCGGCGATCCGCCCGACCCAGCAGACCAATTCGGCCGCCGACAAGCCGCCGGTACTGCGTTCCAAAGCCTACCCGTTCGAACAGTTGAAGCCGAACGCCGGCGGCAATTTCAAAATGTACCCGATCTTCGACGGCCTCACCACGCGCGGCGAGCGCCTCGAAATGCACGAGAGCGAACTGCGCCCAGGCGAGACGCCGAACCCGATGCACGCCCACCACAACGAAGAGATCATCGCCATCGTCGCGGGCACGCTGGATGTGACCATTGGCAACACCACCACCAGAATGGGTCCGGGATCGGTGGGCTACGCCGAGTCGGACGACAAGATCGGCATCAAACTCGCCGGGGCGATTCCGGCGAAGTACCTGATCTTCTCGGTCGGCGACCGCTGAACGTGCTTACTTCGCGGTTCCCGCGGCGCGCGCCGCCTTCAGTTCATCCAGCTTCTTCTTGAGATATTCCTGGTATTCCTTGCGCAGTTCTTCGGTGCGCGGTACGGAGTAGATGTCGGTCGACTTATACTTGCCTTGTTCGAACTTCATCTTCGTCCATTCGTCGTGGACGTGGGTTTCGTCCGCCTTATCGAGGATGCTTTCGGCCAGCGACGGCGGAATGAACGCGACGCCTTCCTTGTCGCCGAAGGCGATATCGCCGGGCATCACCACCACGTTGCCCATGCGCACGGGCACGTTGTAGCCGTAAAGGGTCGAACCGCCGAACCAGGTCGGCGTGATGGTGCGGACGTACGCCGGCAGCTTGATTTCGCTAACACCTTCCACATCGCGCAGGGAGCCGTTGATCACCACGCCGCCGCCATTCGTCGCCTTCATAATGTAGTAGAAAAGGTTGTCGCCGATGATGCCGCCGCCGTCCACCTTGCCGTACATATCGATCACCATGACGTCTCCGGGCTGCAACTGATCGAGCGGCCACTGGTTCGTCAGGGCCACACCCTTTTCCCGCGCCTTCCCGAAAAGGATGGTATCGATATCGGCACGGGTGGGCATGTACATCGCCGTCACCACGCGGCCGGACATCTTCAGTTCCGGGTGCAACACCTTGAAATTCCCGTCGAACTGGCTGAAACTGGCGATGTTCGGCTGGCCGCCGCCGCGGCCGATCGGAATGATCACTTCTTCCTGTGACATTCCCTTGGCGCGTTCCAGCCAGCTGTCTGGAACTTTGGGCCGCCCGTCGGGGAAGCGCTCGCCCGTCCAGGCTTTGGTGTACTCCACCATCTCTTCCTTCGTCCAGGAGAACAACTGCGCTTTGGCGGCCGGCGCAGTGAGGAATGCCAGCGACCATGCCGCCGTTATCGTAAGACAACCGTAATTGCGAATCGTTCGATGCATTTTTTTGACTACCCTTCCACCGGATCCGTCCTGGATCCGGATTGCCAGCAGGGATGACCACTCGGTCGAGCCCCAGGGAATAATATCATCACTCGCCATTGAGCCGCCGCTTTTCTCCTCGCCGCCATAATTTCGGCTCCATTCTGTGATAATCTTTCTTGCAAGCGGTCATCGTGGCGGCCTGAAGCGCAATGACGGTTTCGCATTGCGCAATAGCTGGTCCGCAATCTGACGCCATGCGCCTACGTTCGCGCGAAGGAGGGGTATGTCCAAGAAGACTCTTATCTCGGCTCTCGCAGCAGTTCCCGTGGTCTTGTCGGCGATCTTCGCGGCACCACACGATTTCATCCCCGATTTTGTTTTCCAGGGATCGTCACTGGCCGGCTGGCACACCGTGGGACACGCCAACTGGCGCGCGGAAAATGGCGTGCTCACAGCCAAGCCGGAAACCGCCGATGGCGGCTGGCTGGTGCTGGACAAGGGTTATCAGGACCTGGAGTTCTACACCGAATTCCACTGCGCGGAAAAGTGCGACGCCGGCATCCTGCTGCGAACAGAAAAGACTCCCGAAGGCGGCTGGAAGGGCGTCTATGTACCGGTTTCCGGCGAAGGCGGCTCCTTTGACCTGACGCTGGATGCGGACGGCAAGGAGTTGAAGCGAACGCCCCTTTTGCGGGCCACCGCGCAGTTCTCGCGCATCGCCGCGGGTCCCTGGGGCAATGGACAGGCGAAAGTGCCGGGGTTTGCCGCCCTCGCACCTACGCTCGCCGAACAAGAGGCGGAAGCGGCCAATCCGCCCGCGCCGGCGGCACCAACTGCGCCCCCAACACCGCGAGCCGGGGGCCGTGGACCGGGACCGGGCGGCGCGTTCGCTCCGCCGCGCGGCGGAATTCGCGAGGGCGAGTGGAACACCGTCGACCTGATAGTGGACGCCGACATGGTCTGGACCGCCCTCAACGGCCGCCGCGGAACCAACACGGCGACTACCGACCGCATGATGGGCTACGGCCCGATTGCGCTGCATGCCGGGGGAACGTCCGAGGTCAGTTTCCGGGAAGTTTCGGTCAAGGATTTGAACCGCAAGGTTGAGCCCGCGGAGCAGGTTTCCTCCCATTTCCGCATGCAGCGCCTCAGCGACTTCTTCTATTCGTGGGGCGCCGCCGCGGGCGATATCAATCACGACGGCATTCCCGATGTGGTCGCGGGGCCGTTCTACTATCTCGGCCCGGACTATACCGAACGGCATGAGTTCACCGCCGCCCGCAGCTACGGCCCCTCCAACTTCCCCAATGGAATGGTCTACTCCGTTTACGACTACACCGGCGACGGTTGGCCGGACATTATCTGCGTAGATTCGCGCCCCATCTATCTTTATGTGAATCCCAAAGGCGAATCGCGCCGCTGGGACCGCTACAACGTGGTTCCCTCCGCCACTTCCGAAATCGAAGTCTTCCGCGATATCGATGGCGACGGCAAGCCCGAGATTCTGTTCACCGGCCCCAACGGCGTCCTTGCATATGCCAAGCCGGATCCCGCCAATCCCACGGCGGTGTGGAAGACGCACAACATCTCCGAACCCGGCCTCTCTGGCGCGCACGGCATGGGTGTCGGCGACATCAACGGCGACGGGCGCATGGACGTAGTCAATAATCGCGGCTGGTGGGAACAGCCTGCCTCGGGCGCTGCCGAGACCACGTGGAAGTTCCATCCGGTGAATTTCGGCACCGGCGGCGCGGAGATGGGCGTGTACGACGTGAACGGCGACGGACTGGCTGATGTCGTCACCGTCGTCGCCGCCCACGGCTGGGGCATCGCCTGGTTCGAACAGAAGCGCGACCAGCAGGGCAACATTTCCTTCGTTCGCCACGACATCATGGGCGACTACAGCACGAAAAACGCCGGGGGAGTCACTTTCTCGGAACCGCACGCCTCGGCATTCGCCGACATGGACGGGGATGGAATTCCGGACCTCATCGTTGGAAAACGGCTCTACTCCCATCTCGACAGCCATCTCGACCCGGATCCAAATGGACAGGCCGTCCTTTACTGGTACCGGACGGTGCGCAATCTGAAAGCCGAAGGC
>CAZARO010000241.1:0-7276 GCA_964487165.1 uncultured Solibacteraceae bacterium
GAATTTCCATGGCCGCCGTACCACCGCATGGATGCGGGCAAGTACATCGCGCGCACGTTCCTCGGTTCGCGCACGGCGGTGCACCAGGCGAGCATCGGGTGTCCGTTCCGCTGCAATTTTTGCGGAGTCGTACCGGTGTACGACCGCGAAAAGATGGAGTCGCCCGCGCGTACGGCGGCGATTCTGGATGGTCTGCAGGCGCGGTGGGGCATCAATGCGGTGCAGTTTTACGACAACAATTTTTTCCTGCGCGAAGAGCATGCGCGCGAACTTGCCGAGCGCATAGCGCCGCTGAATCTGCGCTGGTGGTGCGAAGCGCGCGTGGATATCGTGCTGGGTTACTCCGACGACACGCTGCGCAAACTGCGCAATGCCGGGTGCGTGATGATTTTCTTCGGAGTGGAATCCGGCAGCGACGCCGCGCTGCGCAGCATGAAGAAGCAGCTCACCAGCGAGCAGACTTTGGAGCTGGCGCGCCGCATCCGCGAGTTCGGCATCGTGCCCGAGTATTCGATGATCTTCGGTAATCCCGAAAACGCCGAGCAGGACGTGGCGGAAACCATCGCCTTCGTGCGGCGCATCAAGAAAGTGAATGCCGATGTGGAAATCGTGGTGCAGACGTATGTGCCCACGCCGCAAAAAGACGGCGCGTTCGGCGGCGTGGAAATGGCGTTCCCCTCCACGCCCGATGAGTGGATCACGCCGCGATGGTATCCTTACCTGATCCGCACAGACCCGCAGCTTCCCTGGCTTCCGCCGCGCGTGAAGCGCCGTATTCGCGACTTCGAAACGGTGATGAATTCGCGCTGGCCCACCACACAGGACATGCGTTTGCCCGGATGGGGCCGCGCGTTGCTGAAATCGCTCAGCAGCTGGCGATACCTGCTGGGCGCGTACGATTTTCCGGCGGAATTGCGCGTCGCGCAAAAGCTGGTTCGCCTGCGCCAGCCGCGCCTGGAGAGCCTATGACCGCTGTGTCGGCTATCGAGGGCTACCAGCTATGGGCCGAGACGTGGGATGCCACACCTTCGCCTATCGTCGCCGTAGAGCATCGCGCGGTCGAGCCGTGGATCGCGTCGCTGTCGTGCATGCGCGCGATTGACGTAGGCTGCGGCACGGGGCGCTGGACGGCGCGCCTGCGGGCGATCGGCGTGGACGCGTCGCCCGCCATGCTGGCGGTGGCGGCGCGCAAAGAAGGCTTGCGCGGACGGCTGGCGGCGGGCGATGCGGCCGCGCTGCCGGTGGCTGGCGGGTCGGCCGATCTGGTGCTCTGCGCGCTCACCTTCGGCCACATTCGCGATCAGGCCGCCGCGATGCGTGAGTTTGCCCGCGTGCTCCAGCCGGGCGGCATGCTGATTTTGAGCGACTTTCATCCGGCCGCCGCGGCCCGCGGATGGCGCCGCACATTCCAGCGCAACGGGCAAGTCTACGAGATCGAGAATCACCCGTACACTGTGGCGCAACTCTGCGAGATGGCGCCTGGGCTATCGCTGAACGGCGTGGTGGAGGCGACGATCGGGGAACCGGAGTGCGAGCTCTTCCATCGAGCGGGCCGGCCCGATCTTTTTGCCGCGGCCTGCGCCACGCCGGCCGTCCTACTCACGCGATGGATGCGGGTATGAATGTCGCGAACAGGCCGCGCAGGGCGGGTTGCCAACCCGCCGCGGGTTGCCAACCTGCCCCACAGCTCGATCTTTCCGGCCACGTGCGCCTTCCCGGCCTGATCAACGCGCACGATCATCTGGAGTTCAATCTATTCCCCAAGTTGGGCCGCGGCCAGTACCGCAACGCCGCTGAGTGGGCCCGCGACATACACCACCCCGAGCGCTCGCCCATCCGTGAGCATCTGCGCGTGCCTAAACCAGTGCGCTTGTGGTGGGGCGCGCTCAAGAACCTGGTGAGCGGCGTCACCACCGTCTGCCACCACAATCCCTACGAGCCCGACGTATTCGGCCCGGACTTTCCGGTGCGCGTGGTGCGCCGGATGGCGTGGGCCCATTCGCTCGCGTTCGACTCCCGCCTGGCCGCCCGTTTTCGCGCCGCGCCGCGCGCGTGGCCGTTCCTGGTGCACTGCGCCGAGGGCGTGGACCCGACCGCCCGCCGCGAAGTGCAGACTTTGGATGCCATGGGCGCGCTCGATTCGCGCACCGCCATCGTACACGCTGTGGGGCTCACGCCTGAAGGTGTCGCGCTGCTGCGCCGCCGGCAGGCCGCGGCTGTCTGGTGCCCCAGTTCCAACCTCGGCATGCTGGGCCGCACGGTATCGCCCGCCGTCCTTCGCTCCGGCCTGCCCGTCGCCTTGGCCACGGACTCCGCCTTGAGCGCGCCCGCCGATCTGCTGGATGAACTCGCGGTGGCGCGCCGGTTCCTGCCTGCGGCGCGCCTTTACCGCATGGTGACCAGCGTGCCGGCGCGCATTCTCCGCCTCTCGCAATCCGCTCTCGCCGCCGATTGGATCGCCATTCACTGCGCCGCGGAGACTCCCGAAGAGGCGCTGTTCGCAGGCTCCGTTGCGCTGGTGGTGGTGGCGGGCCGCATTCGCCTGATCTCTCCCCAATTGGCGGAGCAATTGCCGCCCGCGGAGCGCCGCCGCTTTCAACCCTTGCACCTGGAGAATCGTCCGCCCGTGCTGGTGGATGCGGACGTGGATGGATTGCGCCGGGCTGCTACACAGCATCTCGGCTACGATATAAGGCTCGCCGGCAAGAGGGTTCTGGCATGAAAATCCTGGTGATCGAGCCGCACAATCGCTGCAATTGCCGTTGCGTGATGTGCGACATCTGGAAGCGCACCGACGCGCGCGAGATTTCCTCGGCGGAACTCGCACGCCACATCGACGATATCGTGAGCCTTGGCGTTGAGCACGTGGTTTTTACCGGCGGCGAGCCGCTGATGCATTCCGATTTATTCCGCCTGGCCGCCCCGTTGCGCGCCCGCGGCATCAGGATCACGCTGCTGAGCACCGGGCTGCTGCTCGCGCACTATGCTGCGCGCATCGTCGACTCGATAGACGAAGTGATCGTATCGCTCGACGGCCCGCGTGACGTCCACGACGCCATCCGGCGTGTGCCGGGTGCGTTCGACCGCCTTGTGGAAGGGGTGCGCGCCATCCGCCAGGCGAGCGCGCGCTGCACGGTGCAAGCCCGCAACGCGGCGCATCTGCGGGCCACCGTCGCAGCGGCTCGGGCCATGGGACTGCGATCCATATCGTTTCTGGCCGCGGACCTCGATTCCACCGCGTTCGACCGGCCAGTCGCGTGGCCGGAGAGCCGCAAGGCTGCTGTCGCGCCCGATCTGACGGCGCTGGAACAGGAGATGGAATGCCTGATCGCGGAATATCCCGGCGATGGATTCATTTTGGAGCCGCCGTGGAAACTGCGGCGCATCGTGGCGCACTTTCGGGCATGCTGCAGGCTGGAGCAGCATAGCGCGCCGCGTTGCAACGCGCCCTGGGTGTCGGCCGTGTGGGAAGCGAACGGCGACGTGCGCCCGTGCTTCTTCCACGCGCCCATCGGCAACACCGCGAACGGTACTCTCGCGCAGATCGTGAATGGTCCCGCGGCGGTCCAGTTCCGCGAAACTCTCAATATGGCGGAGAATCCGGTGTGCCGCCGGTGCGTGTGCTCGCTGTTTCTGGGAGAGAAGGAAACTGAAGTCAGAAGGGAACTGAAGGATGATGAAGGATACTGAAGTCAGAATGGCGAGGCGTCCGTCGGTACCCTTCAGTATTCTTCTGTATCCTTCTGCATCCTTCCTTCCTTCAACAGCCTGATCGCGTCATCGAGCTCGCTGTACGTCAGCCGCCACGCAGGCAAGCTCGCCAGCATCCCGATAGTCCGCTCGTGAACCGCATTGACTTCGGGACCGTAGCTTGGCAGGTCCCGCAGCAAGAGCGCCGCGGCGTCGTCCGATGCCATGCCTTCGATGCGCACCGCGCCTTGCCCGTCGCGGTCGAGAAAAATCAGGCGGCTCAGTTCAACCCGCGGCGCGGTGGTCACTCCGGCGAGCAGCGATGTCGGCACCTCCATGGAGAGCTTACCGTTGGGCAGCGCGCGCGTGGGAAAACCTTGCAGCTCCGGAAAATGGCGCGCCGCGTCGGCCCGCAAGCGCGCCTGGTGCGGCTTGCCGACGGCGACCGGACTGTCAGTTTCCGTCAGGACCCAGGTGCAATCATCCGACAGAAAGGTGAATCCGGCGCGGGCGCAGGCCACGGAAAGCGTGCTCTTTCCCGAACCCGAGCTTCCGCAAAGCAGAAAGCCGGCGCCGTCGTGCTCGACGCAGGCGGCGTGCAGCGACACCACATAATGCTGCGTCAAGAGCATGTACGCCATGGCTTCCAGAAAGAGCCAGCGAAGCACAGCACGGTCCGCACATGTCTTATCGGAGAGATAGAAGCTGGCGGTGAGTCTGCGGACGTCCGCCGCGGCGAAGTTGTGAGCGTCGGAAACGAATGTCAGGAGGCCCGATTGCACGCGGTAAGCCGGCGCCGCGGCCAGTTCGCCGCCAGCCTGTGCCACCACCCGGAAATTCAGAGGCGCGGTGTCGAACGCCTTCGTCCAGGCGCCCCAGGCTTCGCGCGCGGCCTCCAGCACGTGCGGCGAATTGGTGGCGAGCTGCAGCGGAAAGCCCGCGGGATAGAACCTGCCCCCGAGCGGAAGTTCGACGTCGCACAGCATGGGATCGTAACGTTGGCCGTTACAACGGTAAAAGTGGCGCTCTGGTGCTGTCGGCATGCCCTTGCTATGAGTATGCTGGAATGAGAGTGCGCGCGGCAATTGTTCACTACTGGCTGCTGAACCGGCGCGGCGGGGAAAAGGTGCTGGACGCCATCTGCCGCCTGCTGCCGGACGCCGACATCTTCACGCTTTTCTGCGACCCCACAACGCTCAGCCCCACGGTCCGTTCCCACCGCATCGTTACGTCGTTTCTTAACCCGCTGCGATCGCGGTACCGCTCGCTTTTGCCTTTCATGCCGATGGCGCTCGAGAGCTTCGATCTGCGCGGGTACGACTTGGTGGTGAGCAGCGAATCCGGTCCGGCCAAGGGTGTGATTACGTCGTCGGCCACGCGGCACATCTGCTACTGCCACACCCCCATGCGCTACTTGTGGGACCTCTACCCGGCCTATCGCAACGAATGGACCCGCTCGCGGTGGAAGCGTGCGCTGATGACTCCGGTGGCCAATTATCTGCGCCTCTGGGATTACGCGTCGGCGGCGCGGGTCGACCAATTCGTGGCCAACAGCCGCAACGTGCAGTCGCGAATCTGGAAGACGTATCGCCGCGAATCGGAAGTGATCTACCCACCGGTGGAGGTCGATTCGTTCTACTGGAAGCCGCCCGAAGATTACGCGCTGGCCGTGTCCGAACTGGTGCCCTACAAACGCATTGACGCTCTGGTTCGCTGCTTCACGCGCTCCGGGCGGCGGCTGAAGATCGCCGGCGCCGGGCCGGAGTATCGCGTTTTGCGGGCCATGGCGTCACCCAACGTCGAGTTCCTGGGGCGCGTGACAGACGAGGAACTCCGCGAACTCTATGCTCGCTGCCGGTTCTTTGTGCTGCCCGGCGAGGAGGATTTTGGAATCACACCTGTGGAAGCGCTGGCAAGCGGGAAGCCCGTGGTGGCCTTGGGACGCGGGGGCGCTGTGGAGACGGTGCCATTATTCGGCGGCGTCCTTTATGATGCGCCCGAACCGGAGTGCATTTCGGAGGCCATCGATCGTCTGGAAGCGATGGAGGACTCCATCCACCCGGCCGATCTGCAGGCTTGGGCCCGCAAGTTTTCGGAGAAGGAATTCCAGCGCCGGATGGCGGCGATTTTGATGCCGGCGGAGGTTTCGGAAGGGCGTACTGCGGTTCGCCAGTTGCCATGACCGATACCGTGGAGAATCTCATCCTCGATCTCCTTGAGTGGGTGGGGAGCAGGGAGCGCACCTATCGGGAGACGATGGACGCGTGGCGCACATCGTGCCCGCGGCTTCCGGTGTGGGAAGATGCCACCGATCGCGGGCTGGTGCAGGAGGAACAGAGCAACGGCGAGTCGTTCGTGCGGTTGACGGCCGCGGGCGGTGCGCTGCTACGGGAGAGAAGGCCGCGGTAGGGCGGCTGCGGCATGTGGGGCCGTGCCGTGCCGATTACCAATCGGCCGCGGGATGCCATCCTGACCCACCGAGCGCAGCTAGCAGTTGATCGAGAAAGCCTGCCTGCCCTTTTAAGATTTTTCGCCGGGCGGACTCCACTGCAAACCACGCGGCACGATCCACCTCGGAAAACTCCCGGCGCCGGCCGGATCGCGGCGGCCACTCCATCGAGAAGGTATTACTCTTCAGGGTGGAAGGGTCGAAGTCGGCGCGGACTGCCCACGCGAAGACCAGCTTGCCGCCGGGCTGTCTGAGCGGCTCCAGTTTCAGGAATTCACCGCAAGGGCGGGCGCCGGTCTCTTCTTCGAACTCCCGTTTGGCCGCGGCCAGGGGATCTTCCGGCTCGCCAAATTCCCCTTTAGGTATGGACCACGCGCCCTCGTCCTTCTTCGCCCAAAAGGGTCCGCCGGGATGTACCAAAAGGACTTCCAGTCCTTCCGGGCAGTGACGGAACAGCAACAGGCCGGCACTCTTCTTCAACATGGCTCGCGATTATCTTAATAAATCGTATCAACCACAATTAACTTTTCGGCGTCTAAGGTTAACAAGAACTCCTATGGGATGGCGCGCGAGGCCTATATTCCGGTTCCTGCTGGCGATCACGGGGCTGCTGTCTCTGGCTGCGTGCGGACCCTCGCCGAGCGTGACGCAGGCAGCATCGCCGTCCGCTTCCCCTGCGCCGCAGGAAGTCAAGCGCGAGATTCGGGTTACCGGCGTCATACAGGCGGTACACGCCACTAAGATCATGGTGCCGCAGATTACCGGCAACAACAATCAGATGACGCTGACGCATATCGTTCCCAACGGCACGCGGGTAGAGCTGGGCGACCCCATCGCCAGCTTCGATGCCACCGCGCAAATGGACGCCGCGCGCGACGCCAATGCGAAGTTCGACGACCTGGGCCACCAGGCCGACCAGAAGCGCGCCCAGAATCGCTCCGATGCCGAGAAGCGCGCTACCGACCTGGCGCAGGCGGAGGCCGACCTGGCTACGGCGAAGATAGAATTGCGCAAAGGCCCGGTGTTGAGCGACATCCAGCGCAAGCGCCTTAGTCGCCCAGCGATACCCAGAGCATGCGCTCGGAATCGCGCGCGGCCCAGACCTATCTATATCAACTCTACAGTAGCAGAGTCCAC
>CAZARO010000242.1:0-7248 GCA_964487165.1 uncultured Solibacteraceae bacterium
CGAAAGTGTTATATGAGGAGGCCGCGTAGGCGCCCGAGAGAGAACTGAGGTCCTTGCGCGCCACCGTGAAGGTATTGGCGGAGGCGGAGTACAACATCACCTGGCCGTCGGGGTCGGCCACCAGAATGGAAGCTCCGTTGGGAGAATTCGTGAGCACGGTGGTGATGGATAGCTGGTTTTGGAAGATTCCCAAAGTGGGCAACTGCGTGGCCGTGCCCGCCTGGAGGTTCACGGTGTCGATCACTCCGGTATTGCTGGCGTTATTATTCGCCACTACCAGGATGGCGTTGTTCGAGGAAGCCACGGAGTGGCCGAAATGGCTGAACGGCAGTACCACCGGCGAGACCGCCTGCAGGGCGTTCAGGTCGAAAACCGACAGCAGTTGCGAGTTGTCGTTGGCTACCAGCAGATAATTGCCATCGTTGCTGATGGTCATCGTGGTGGGAGTGGTGGCGGTCCGCAGGGCGACGATCATCTGGTTGCTGGAACCGTCGAAGATCTCCACCTCGTTCTTGTCCTGGCGCACGATGTAGAAGCGGTTGCGGGCCGGATCGGGCAGCAGATCGGTGAGCACGCCCGGAACGTCGATCACCGAGCCGCGCTGGTATACGTCCGGATTGTTCACCAGCAGGCGCACCGGGGACGGTACGTTCACGGCGCTTGACGAGGTGATGTTCAAGGTGACGGCGGTGGTTCCCAGGGTCTGGAACTGTGCCGGATCCACGCTTACCACCACGGTTGCGGGAGTGGTTCCGCTGGCGGGGGAAATCGTCACCCCGGCCTGGGAGCTCGAAATCGTGAAATCGGTCTGATTGCCGCCCGGATCGGAGATGGTCATGCTTTGCGACAATGCGCTCCGGTTGCAGAAGGTGGTGGCCACCAGAATGTCTTCCCGGTCGGCCGCCACGCGGTGCTGCTGGTTCAGCGATCCCACCGGAAGCACCGTCACGCCGCTGTCCGAAATGGCGTACAGAACCGTGCCCGCCGAATTCAGGATGACTCGTCCCACGATGTCCTCCGGAATCCGGATCCGGCTGCTCACCGTCAGGTTGTCGTTGGCCATGACCAGAAGTGTTGGCAGGCCGGTGGAGGACGCCGTGCCTGCCGTTGTTCCGGAGGAGGAGTAAGGTGGGCCAGTTGGCTGGGTGGCATCGGGGATTTGACCGTATATAATGCCGTTTACAGAGTCGATAGCGTGTCCCGTGATGTTGGTGGAAGCCAATACGTTGGGATACCTCGCCTGTATTTCGTAAGCCTGGTTGAAAAGCACCCACCCGATCATGGCGTAGGAGCCATCGGAGGCCACACTCACGCGCGGCAGCAGCGGCGGCGTAGTCACCCACGTGAACGCCGACAGGCTGTTGGTGAGTCCGTGGTACTGATAAAGTACCTGCGATCCCGTTCCGGCTCCACCTATGCCCCAGATTACGGTGCCGTCTGCCGAAGTAGACAGCGCTGTTTGCAGGATCTCTCCTGGAAATGTGGGCACCGAAACCGGCATGTTGTTCGCGAGGTTGGTTAACGTACTCACCGGCTGCAGCACACCGTTGGTGGGATTAAAGGTGTAGAAGCCCGTGGTGGTCACCACCAGCGCCATGCCGGGGCCGCTGAGGTTGGCCGATCCGGTGGCGGGAACGGTGGCGAAAAACGCCACGCCCAAAGGCGGATCGCCGGTAACAAATGTCTGCTGGGTGTTATCGGGAAGGTGGATCAGGGTAAGCAGGTTCGCGCTCGGCACCGCCGGCGTGCTGTTGTTGAAATGGGCCACCAATAAATACTGGGCATCGCGCGAGAGCGCCAGCGATCCCGGCTGAGGGGCCACGTTGATCGATGTCTGGATCGTCTTGGTGGCGGTCGACATCACATCGATCTGGTTAGCGGTAAAGTTGGCGATATACAACAACCCCCGGGTTTCATCCAGGGCCTCATCCGAGGCTTGCCCGCTGACGGCGACGACCGTCCCGAAAGTGGCGCCGGAACACGGCTGGGGATATGTCAAAGCCATCAGGGCGATCAAAATCAGGAAACCGTAGTAACGCATAGGTGGACTCTTCAAACGAATACGATTACATTCCCGCAGAGACTTGGAATCAATGATCGAAATGGCTAATAAGCGGCGCATTACCAAAGTTAGTCGTGTATTTCCGGTTATTTACACCTATACTGCACGAGTGGGAAAAGGCTGCCGGTGCGCGAAAGCACAGTCTTCCGGCGTCTTGGGAACCTGAACCATGAGGAAAAATCATTCGAGATTCCTATCGCTCTCCGCCGTGCTGCTGGCAACGGCATTCGTACCGGCCGGCCGCGCTCAGACGAGTACGCTGACGACCGTGCTGGCGAGCCCCTCCGGCCCCTGGATCGAAGTAGACGGAACGGTCTACTTTAACGAGTTCAGTGCCTTCTGGCCCGTGGGCAGCCAGCATACGCTGTCGATCCCGGCGGGCGCCGGCTACTCATATAACTTGGACGAGACTACCCAGTGGCAGTTCCTGAACTGGCAATGGGCGACCGGCACCAGTTCCTCGCCCACCATTCAGGTGATCGGCAATATCGGCAGCACCCGGTACACCGCGGTGTTCACGGCGCAATACCTGTTCAGCACGCAGGTCGCCTGCAACCCGGCGCCGTGTACGAGCGTGCCCGGCACGATCCTGGTGAATGGCAACCCGGCCTCTGCCCAGCCGACCTGGACGGCGCCCGGGGCCACCGTGGGCCTGGGTGTTGCCACCAACCCCGGCTGGATTTTCGCCGGCTGGACGGCCACGGGAGTCAGCGGCGTGGTTCCGTTTCAAGTGGATTCCGTTACCGTGAATGGACCTACGACGGTGACGGCGACTTTTGTGCCCGCGAAGGCTGTAAGCTTCGTCACCAACCCGCAAGGCCTGCAGATTTACGCCGACGGCACCCTTATTAATACGTCCTCCTCGCTCCAATGGGCGCTTGGTTCGAGCCACACGCTGAGCGGACTCACGTTGCAGAACGACAGCACCGGAAAGCGCTGGGTATTCGGTTCGTGGAGCGACGGAGGAGCGCAAACTCATACTTACGTGGTAGGTAAGACTCTCGCTCCGGAAACTGTAACCGCGACTTACGCGGCCGCGGTAACCCCGATCTTCATCACTTCGCCCCCCGGCCTCAATCTGGTGGTGGATGGCCAGGTGCTGCCGATTCCGTACTCTTATATATGGGGAGTCGGATCGACCCACACAGTCGCCGCTACCACACCCCAGACCGACTCGCAGGGCCACACCTGGGTGTTCCAATCCTGGGACGACGGCGTGACTACGCCGTCGCGCACCGTTACGATGCCGGTGGGCTCGGACGTCAATGACTACCGGCTGACAGCCTTGTTCACGCAGCAGGCCCAGCTCACCGTCAACAGTACGATTACGGGGCAGGTGGTGACCGTGGATGGATCGCCCTGCACTACTCCCTGCACCCTCACGCGCGGTGCGGGGGTGCAAGTCCACGTCAGCGCGCCGGCAACGGTCCCGGTGAGCAGCACCTCGCGCCAGAGTCTTCTAGGCTGGTCGACGGGAAGCGGAGCTCCGGCCCCCGGCGACTGGATCGCCGCACTTACTACCGCCAGCACCTCTATTACGGCAACTTATCAACTAATGAACAGCCTGACCGTAAGCGCGACCCCCTCCAAGAGCGCCGCGTGGCACATTTCGCCGCCCTCTCCCGATGGTTTCTACGCTTCCCAAACCAAAGTTGTCATCGCGGTGACAGCGCGCCCGGGCTACCGGTTCAGTAAGTGGAGCGGCGATCTTACGGGAGCTTCGCCCAGCGGATCTCTGACCATGAACGTAGCGCATAGCGTGATGGCGGAGTTTATCAACGCGCCCTTCATTTCCCGCGGAGGCGTGACCAACAGCGCCGGTACGGGCTTTCAAGCGGGAGTAGCGGGCGGGTCGGTGGCCTCGATTTTCGGCGAGAATCTGGCGCCCGAAACCGCGGTAGCGCCGGCTAGTCCGCTGGCTAAGAACCTGGCGGGGGTGACGGTGCATATCGGCACGCGCTCGCTGCCGCTCTACTTCGTCTCCCCCACGCAGATCAATTTCCAAATGCCCGCGGACCTTGCGCCGGGCGCTCAGACCGTCACGGTAAGCGCGCCGGGCATGGAGGATGTCACCAGCGACTTCACCATCGTGCGCGACGCGCCGGGGCTTTTCCCGGCGGTGTTCGACGGGCAAACCTACGCCATGGTCATGCATGAGGATGGAACCCCGGTAACCGCCGCGGCGCCGGCCCGGCAGGGAGAATTGCTTACCGCCTATGGAACCGGCTTCGGACCGACGGACCGCGTCCGGCCGGAGGCAGCCGCGGTACCGGCGACGCCCCGCTACATGATTCTCGACCCCGTGACGGTCGCGGTGGGATCGATCGTCCTGACGCCCGAGTCGGCCTTCGCCGCTCCCGGCCATGTGGGGGTCGATGTGGTGCAGTTCCGGCTGGACAGCAGCGCGCCTTCCGGGGCGGCCATCCCGTTCTACCTGACGGTAAACGGCGTGAGCAGTAATGCTCTCAGCTTGCCGATTCAATAGCTTCGGGCTAAGTAGGGCAGGATGGCATCCTGCGGCTGAGTGATACTCGGCCAAGGCGAGCTGAGTTCGACTTTCGCGGCCTGAAGCCCGCGCCACCGGTGGGGTGGGCTTAAGCCCGCCAGTTAGGGAGCAAATGGGGCCGGCTGGACGGGCCGCAGAATGCCATCCTGCCCCACCAATAAGCTTGTGCCAGAGCCCGAGATCTGGTACTACTTACAAATGTCAATTCCGCGGATGACCGTTCGAGCTGCTTTGCTCCCTCTCGTCCTATCCGCCGCGTCGGCGGCCACCGATCCGCTCTATAAGTCTTTGAGGGAAGCAGCGCTGGCAGATTCCTTACTCGTCGAGAACATCGTAATCAAACGCGATGCCGGCGTGCTCACGCTCAAAAGCGGCTCGATTGCATTTACCGTGCCGGCCCTGGGCCGCGACACCGTCGCCGTCTTCGTGGGTGAGGGCGAGTTCACCTTCACCGCGCTCTCGCCCATCGACAAGGCGTACATGGCGAGCCTGACCGGGCAGGATTCCGTCTCCGAACAATTCGACCGCGCCCTGTTCTGCTTCACCGACGACACCGGCAAGGAGATCCGCGCCTCCGCCCGAACGCCATCGCCCGACTCCAAGCTGGCCGACGCGCTACGCGACTATCGCAAGCACCTGCGCACGCGCATGGAACAGCCGCGATCCATGCTCGAGTACCTGCTCACCGATGAGACCATGGACAACGTGGAAGCCGATCTGCTGACAGACCTCTACAATCCGCGCGCGCCCGGCTTCTTCAGCGCCTACCTGCATGGCCGCAAGCACTCCGACCTGCGCTTCTACGTGCGCCCGCGCGGCGCCTTTCCGGGGTTGACCACGCCGGAAGAGGTCGCGGTCATCAACCTCGACCCGCAGGCGACGCAGGAAGGGATCTGGTACCTTTCGCACCTGGGGACCGAAATCTCGAGCCATACCGCCAGCTCCGACGAGAACAATCGAATCGTGCAGGCCGACGCTTACAAGATCGACACCGATATCGCCAGGAACGACCACGTTACGGCCAGCACCGAATTGCAATTTCACGCCGTGACCGAGGGCGACCGCGTGATCAAGTTCTCGTTGTTGCGGAATCTGCGCGTGGGGCGCGTCTCCAGCGGCGGTCAGGACGTACCTTTTATACAGGAAGACCGCAAAGAAGACGCCAGCTTCTACGTGGTGATGCCGGAACCCATGGCCAAGGGCAGCGCTCACCAGCTGCTCATCGAATATACCGGCGACAAGGTGGTGCACAAGGAAGGCGGCGGCAATTTCTCCGTGGGAGCGCGCGAGAGCTGGTATCCCAACGTCAACACCTTCCGCGATCACGCGCGCTACGATCTCACCTTTAAGGTGCCGAAACAGTACACCCTGGTCTCCGTGGGCAACCTGGAAAAGCAATGGACCGAGAAGGACACCGCCTGCGCTCACTGGGTCTCCGATACGCCCATCGCCGTGGCCGGCTTCAACTACGGCGTCTTCAAAAGCAAAAAGCTTACCGATAAGGACTCGGGATTCGTCACCGAGGGCTACGCCACCAGCGAACCGCCGGACGTGCTGGCGGCCGCGGGGCGCAACAATGCGATTGCCGGAGTCATGGCGCCATCCAATATGATGGAACAGCCCATGAACGAAGCGGAGGTTGCCGAGCGCATCTACGACCTCTGGTTCGGCAAGTCCGAATTCAACCGCATCGCCGTCACGCAGCAGCCGGAATTCAATTTCGGACAATCGTGGCCCACCCTGGTATACCTGCCGCTGTTCGCTTATCTCGACCCCACGCAGCGTTACGGGCTGCTGGGACACATCAACAGCGGACTCACGGATTTTGTGGACGAGGTGACGCCGCACGAAGTGTCGCACCAGTGGTGGGGCCACATGGTGGGGTGGAGCACGTATCACGATCAGTGGCTTTCGGAAGGCTTCGCCACCTTCTCGGCGGGCCTGTTCCTGCAGCTCACCGAGAAGACGCCCGAAAAATATCTCAAATACTGGCAGAATGCCCGCCTGCGCCTGCTCGAAAAGAACGGATTCGGGCGCCGTTCGAACGATGCCGGCCCGGTGTGGCTGGGCGAGCGGCTCTCCAGCATGCGGAATGAGGACGCCTATGACGCGGTGGTCTACGGCAAGGGCGGGTACGTGCTGCACATGCTCCGCCAGATGATGTACGACAACAAGGAGGGCGATAAACCGTTCATCGCCATGATGCACGATTTCGTCAGCCAGTACATGAACCGCAACGCCTCCACGGAGAGCTTTGAGCGCGTGGTGGAGAAGCACATGAGCCCCGGCATGAACCTGGCGGGCACCGGCAAGATGAACTGGTTCTTCTACGAATGGATCTATTCCACGGCCGTTCCGCGCTATAAACTGGATTACACCGTGACCGATGCCGAGGGCGGCAAATTCCTGCTGACAGCCACCTTGACGCAGAGCGATGTGCCGGCGAATTTCCTCATGCCGGTGCCGCTCTACGCGGATTTCGACGGCAACATCGTGCGCCTGGGCGCCATCGGCATGCTGGGCAGTTCCACCAGCAAGGAGATGAAGATCACGCTGCCGAAAAAACCCAAGAAGGTGATGGTGAACTACTGGCACGACATCCTGGAAGCGTTGTAGATGGCCCTCGCTCCCCGGCGGCAACTGGGACTCTTCGACGCCACCATGATCGTGATGGGTGGCA
>CAZARO010000243.1:0-7245 GCA_964487165.1 uncultured Solibacteraceae bacterium
GCCAAAGAGGCAGGAGTGGGACCGGGCACTCTGTACCGTCACTTTCCCACTCGCGCAGAACTTCTGGAGGCGGTTTATCGGACTGAGATGGAAAAGCTGGCCGCAGCGGAACAGAAGTTCGCTGCAGAACTGCTGCCGATCGAGGCACTGCGGGCCTGGTTATTGTTGTTCGTCGACTACATCGCCGCGAAGCAGCTCATCGCCCCAGCACTCAACGCGCTGCTGGGAGATCCGAAGAAGGTTTTCGAAGCTTCCTACGGCCGGATCTGGGAAGCGATTCGCGCACTGGTGAAGCGCGCGATTAAGAGCGGCGATATCCGTAAGGACCTCGATCCGGTCGACCTGCTACGGGCGCTGATCGGCGTCGCCAACGTGGCCACCAGCCCGGACTGGCAGCAGAGCGCCAGGAGGCTCGTCGACATCCTTATTACCGGTTCCCGCCCAGTCAAATAGGCCCGAGGCTGCCGGTCTCGGAGCGGCGCACAATCCGGCGAGCTTCCTATTGCAATCCCATACAAGAAGATCTATCCTCGTATGGGGAAACAATAGATGGACAAAAAGCAGGATGTCTGGCAAGGAACTCTGGCGCTTATGATCTTGCGCACCCTGGAGACCAGGGGCGCCATGCACGGGTATGGAATCGCCCGGCGGATCGAACAGGTCAGCGGCGACCGCCTGATGCTGAACTACGGGACGGTCTACCCCGCGCTGCTCAAACTCGAGCAGGAGGGCTACATCGCCTCCGAGTGGGGCGTTTCCGAGAATAATCGTAAGGCCAAGTTCTATAAGCTAACGCGCGCCGGGCAGGGGCAGCTCAGGAAAGAAACTCGCCAGTGGGAAGAGACCGCCGGCATCATTGCGCGGTTCTTCGCCCCGGAGGAATCGGCGTGAGAGAGGTCCCCATACGAAGTCTGCGGCGGCTTCTCCTCCGGCTCGCCGGCCTGTTCCATAAAGGGCGGCAGGAACAGGAAATGGCGGAGGAGTTCGAGTCGCACATGCAGATGCACGTGGACGAGAATCTGCGCCGCGGCATGAGTGCGGCGGAGGCGCTGCGCGAAGCGAGGCTGAAATTCGGGGGCATCGACGACGCTAAGGAATCGATGCGCGAGGGGGCTACTGTTATGACGCTGGAAACTACCGGGCGCGATCTGCGCTACGCGCTTCGCGGGCTGCGCGGAAATCCGGGCTTTGCCGCCACAGCGATTCTGTCGCTGGGGCTGGGGATCGGCGCGAGCGTGGCCATCTTCACGCTGGCCGACAATCTTCTGCTGCGGCCGCTGCCGTATCGCGAACCGGGCCAATTGATGATGGTGTGGGAGGTGAATCCGCACCACACCACGAGTCGCAACTCGGTGTCGCCCGGCAATTACCTCGATTGGAAATCGCAGAATCACGAATTTGAGAGCATGGCGGCGTTTCTCGAACATGCGGCGGCGGTCGCCGACGGCACACACGTGGAGGAGTTGCAGGAGCAGTCCATGAGCGCGGATCTGCTGCCCATGCTCGGCGTTCAGCCCTTGCGCGGGCGCCTTTTCACGGCTGCCGAGGACCGGCCCAATGCTCCCACCGTGGTGCTGATCAGTTACCGGCTGTGGCAAAGCTGGTTTGGAGGCGATGACGGCGCCATCGGGCGTACCGTACAGCTGAGGTCGCGGCCCGCCACCATCATTGGGGTGATGCCGCCGGGGTTCTACTTTCGCAACCGCGACGTGGACCTCTGGGAAGCCATGGGCCTCGATCCGGCCCGCGATTATCGCAAGGATGCCGGGCGGTACCTCATGTGCGTGGCGCGCCTGAAGCCCGGCGTCACGCACGATCGGGCGCAAACACAAATGTCCGCGATCGCGCGGCGCCTGCAAACCGATTACCCGCGATTCAACACCAACTGGACGGTGAATGTGGAACCGTTGCGCGACTCGCTGGTGAGCGGAGTGAGGACCTCCATGCTGGTGCTCTTAGGCGCGGTAGGACTGCTGCTGGCGGTGGCCTGCGCCAACGTGGCGAACCTGCTGCTGGCCCGCTATTCCTCGCGCCGCCGCGAGATAGCAGTGCGGATGGCGATTGGTGCGGGCCGTGGCCGCGTGGTGCGTCAGCTGATCACTGAGAGCGTGGTGCTGGGCCTGGCCGGTGGAGTCCTGGGTGTGGGATTGGCACGCTGGACAGTATCGGGCCTGCTGGCGTTGGCGCCGGTGGATTTGTCGCGCAATATCGCGATCGCGGTGGATTACCGGATCGTGCTGTTTGCGCTGGGGGTGCCGATGCTGACGGGAATCCTCTTCGGCCTGGCGCCAAGCTTCGTGGCTTCGCGGGCGGACCTGACGCAAGGGTTGCGCGAAGACAGCCGTGGCAGTGTGGGCGGAGCCGGACGTTTGCGATCCGGCCTGGTGGCGGCGGAGGTGGCGCTGTCGGTTATATTGTTGGCCGGCGCCGGGCTGCTCTTTCGCAGCTTAGTGGGGCTGCAGGGCGTGGATCCGGGACTGAACCCGGCGCACCTGCTGACTTTCCGGGTGCAGATTCCGGGGGCGCGTTATCGCGATCCGCTTCCTCGAACGCAGTTTTACGCGCGGGCGCTGGAGCAGATCGGCAGGTTGCCGGGGGTGGAATCGGCCAGCGCGGTGAGTTACCTGCCATTCAACGGCGGGGCTGCGGGAACTGACCTGGCAATCGCCGGGCGGCCGACGGCGAAGCCAGGCGAGGAACCGGGCGCCAACATCCGCACCGTGATGCCAGGCTATTTCCGCACGGTCGGGATCCCGCTGAAGAAGGGCCGCGTCTTCACAGCTGCGGACAACACGCTGGACTCGCCCTACCGGTTCGTGGTGAACCAGGCGTTTGTGGAGAAATACATGTGGGGCGAGGAGCCGTTGGGCCAGCAAATCAGCGTCGACATGGACGACAAGAATCCCTTTGGCGAAATCGTTGGCGTGGTGGGCAACGTGAAAGAGGGCGCGCTCGATAGGGAACCCGAGCCAACGGTGTACTACATTCACGCCCACCTGCCCTACACCAGCATGGTCTTCGTGGTGCGTGCCACGGTCGATCCGCTCAGCTTGACGGGCGCCATCCGGCGGGAGATTCACGATATCGACCCGGCGCTGCCGGTGGCTCAAGTGCAGACCATGGAGGCGATTGTGCGCGAGACCTTCGCGCGGCAGACGTTCGGAGCATTGCTGCTGGGCGGGTTCTCGATGGTGTCGCTGGTGCTGGCGGCGGTGGGCATTTATGGCGTGCTGGCGTACTCGGTAAAGGAGCGGACCCGCGAGATTGGCGTGCGCGTGGCGTTGGGCGCCGATCCCGGCCGTATTTTGACGCTGGTGCTGGGCAGCGGGATGCGCGTGGTACTGGCCGGCGCCCTGGTGGGAACGGGCGGCGCGTTGGCGCTCACGGGACTCCTGAAGAGCCTGTTGTTCGGCGTGAAGGCCCACGATCCGGCTACCTTTGTCACGGTGCCGGCGGTGTTGATTGCGGTCGCGATGGTGGCCGCCTATCTGCCCGCCCGCCGTGCGTCGCGGCTGGCGCCGGTGGATGCACTGAAGGTCGAGTAGGCTTTCGGAATAGGGGGCATCTCTAGCGTCTCAGGCAAGCAGGGCACGCCGAACCGCTTCCGGCTCACGCGCAATGACGGTCAGGAAAGCTCGGGCGGGCCCGCTGGGAACTCGTCTGCGGTGCTCCCAATGTTCCAGGGTCCGCTTGCTCAAGCCGAACAACTTGGCAAACTCGCCCTGAGAGAGGGAGATCTTCTCCCGGATCGCCTTGACATCGATGTTGTCCGGTACGTGCACCTCGCAGCCGTGGTCTTCCCCGCCTTGAGCGAATGCGAGCGCTTGCCTGGCGCTTTCGATCATCCGTTCGCCCGCAGTTGGTTTTCTCCTCTTCATCGCGATTTCCCTCCGGACCTGTAGGTCTCGACGATATCTGCCAGAACCGATTTCAAAACACGCCGCTCTTTCGGCGCCAAATCGGTTTTCTCATTCTTCGCAAAGATGTTGAGCAGGAACACCGGGATGTCCGTCCCGCTAAAGAATGTGATAACCCGGTAGCCGCCACTCTTTCCCTTGCCTTTTCCGGCGAACCGCACCTTGCGGGCGCCGCCTGTTCCCTCAATCGGCTTGCCGGCCGTCGGGTTGGCTGCAATCCAGGTCACGATAGCCAGTCGCTCTGCGTCGGGCAGTCCCAGCGACCGTGCGTCGCTGAGGAATGCTGCTGTCTCCACGACGGTCTGCACATTTGAGTATACTCCATTGGAGTATACCGGTCGCGTGCACGTGGCCCTGGCCCGCTGTCGTCCAGGGAATCGGACTACAATATCTTAATATGCGACGCAGAGAATTTCTGCGCGGTGCGGCGGCCACCGGGCCAGTCCTGGCGATGGCGCACCAGCAAGCAGTGCCGCAAACAGGCGGAACTCAGGGTTTGCCGGCCATCGTGTTGCCGAAACCCCAGACTAAAGGCGCCATGTCATTGCTCGAGGCGCTTAGCTTAAGAAGAACCAACCGGGATCTGGGTGAGGAGAAACTCTCGGAGCAGATGCTCTCCAACCTGCTGTGGGCAGCCTTTGGAATCAATCGCCTGGAGAGCGGCGGGCGGACGGCGCCCTCGGCCATGGGCGTTAAGGAGATGGACATTTACGTATTCCTGGCCGAAGGCGTCTATCTCTACGACGCCGCGGGTCACACTCTCAAGCCGGTACTCTCTGGCGACCATCGGTCAAAGACGGGCACACAGGCGGGCGTCGGCCGGGCGCCGGTAAGCCTGCTCTATGTGGCCGACCTCGAGAAGTATGGCGGCGGCAGGGGTATGCGGATCGACGCGGCGACGCAAATCGCGTGGTCGAATGCGCACGCCGGGTTTATCGGCCAGAATGTCTACCTATATGCCGCGTCGGAAGGGCTGGGCGCCTGGTTTCGGGCGATGGTGGACGTTCCGGAGCTGACCGCACTGCTGAATTTGCGGCCCGCGCAGAAAGTGATGTACAGCCAGAGCGTCGGCTATCCGGCGAAGCGCGCCTGATTTTTTGTTGGAGTTTACGGCATCACGGTCGGATTTGTCCACACGCCGCCTAAGCCGCTTCGTTCCCAGCCGATAGACGGAAAATCGAACAACTCGACGTTGCAATTCTCAACAGCGACCTCTTGTCGTAAAATTCACCAGCACGTATTTGATTGAAATTACGACAGATAGAGTCGCAAATAACAGCACTGTTTGGCATCCCCCGTGCCTTTATGAAAGCCAGAAAGGTTGGAAAGATTTATGACAGTCATTCTGGTTCTGGCAATGTTCTTGAGCTTCATCCTTCTGGATTACGTGGTCAACCGAGGCAAAGCGATGCGTACCGTTCCGGTGTCCGCGCCGCCAGCAGTCCCGGCCCTGTCGGGCGGCGACATGGTGGAAGGTTTCAATGTTCCGCGGAACGTTTCGTATCATTCCGGGCATAGCTGGGTATTGCGGGAACGCAAGAATGTAGTTCGTGTGGGGGCGGATGAATTCGCCGCGGCGCTGCTGGGCAAAATCGAAAGAATCGAACTGCCCAAGCCCGGCCAATGGATCCGGCAGGGACAAAAAGTCCTCACATTTTTCCGCGACGGCGTGAAGACCGAGATGGTTTCTCCCACCGAAGGCGAAGTGATGGAAGTCAACAGCGAGCTGTTGAACAACCCGGCGGCACTGCGGAACGACCCTTATGGCAAGGGCTGGCTGGTAGCGGTTCATGTTCCGGACGAAGAGAACGTTACCCGCAATCTGATTCCTAAAGGCTTGGTTCGCGAGTGGATGCGAGAAGCTGCCGAGCGTTTGTACGCGCGTCAACCGGCGCTCGCCGGGGCGGTAGCAGCCGATGGCGGAAGCCCGGTGGAAGACCTTCTGGCCGAGGTTTCGGAAGCCAATTGGGCCGCGGTTACCGGTGAGTTCTTCCTCACCGTTTAAAAGCGCCCTGTAAGTTTTCACTACACATTTGTTTCGATTTCTGCTAAAAATGGAGTTGAAGACCTTTTTATGCCAAGAGCAATTCTATATGACAGCACCCTTTGCATCGGGTGCAAGGCATGTGAAGGGGCCTGTGCGGAACGCTGGGGCCTGCCCTACAACGACAAAATTGCGGCCGAAGAGAAGATCTCGGCGCACAAGCTGACGGCTGTAGAGACGCATGGCGATAAGTTCTGCCGGCGTCTGTGCATGAATTGCGTGCAGCCGGCGTGCGTTTCGGTCTGTCCGGTGGGGGCATTGCAAAAAACCGCTCTGGGTCCGGTAACCTACGATGGCGACAAGTGCATGGGCTGCCGTTATTGCATGCAGGCGTGCCCGTTCCAGGTGCCAGCGTACGAATGGGACAGCCGCCTGCCGAAGATGCGCAAATGCAATATGTGCTACGAGCGGCAGAGCGCCGGCAAGCAGACCGCTTGCGCCGAGGCTTGTCCCGTAGGCGCTACCGTGAATGGCGACCGCGAGGAATTGATTCGGGAGGCCCGGCGGCGGATGGCCGAAAAGCCCGATCAATACTACAGCAAAATATACGGCATTGAGGAAGTGGGCGGCACATCGGTGCTCTACCTGTCGGCCGTGCCGTTCGAGCAGATCGGCCTGCGGACCAACGTCCCGAAGGAGCCTTTGCCGGAGACCACGTGGCGCGTGCTGGAACTGGTGCCCGACGTGGTGTCCACGGGCACGGTGCTGTTGGGCGGCATCTACTGGATCACCAACCGGCGCGCCGAAGTGGCTAAGAAGGAAGGGACCAGGAAGGAGACACGGCGGTGATCCACAAACTTCCCAAAATAACGGTCTGGCGGGCGATTTTCGCCGCCATCCTGATAAGCGGGCTATATGCCACCTACCTGCGCGTGTTTTACGGGTTGGGCGGATCCACCAACCTGAGCGACAAATTCCCGTGGGGGCTGTGGATCGCCTTCGATGTGATGTGCGGGGTGGGGTTGGCGGCCGGCGGGTTTACCCTGGTGGCCATGGTCCACATCTTCAATATCGAGAAATACAAACCCATTCTGCGGCCCGCCATCCTGACGGCTTTTCTGGGCTACTCGCTGGTGGTGGTGGGGCTGCTGTATGACCTGGGGCGCCCAGACCGCCTGTGGCATCCGCTGGTGATGTGGAATCCGCACTCTGTGATGTTCGAGGTGGCGTGGTGCGTCACTCTCTATTCCACCGTGCTGTTCCTGGAATTCCTGCCGGTGGTGCTGGAAAAGTTCGGCCTGCACAAGCCGCTCGAATGGATACACAAGATCTCGGTTCCGCTGA
>CAZARO010000244.1:0-7230 GCA_964487165.1 uncultured Solibacteraceae bacterium
ATAGATATTGAATCCGCCGTCGGCCAACTGGCGTTCCAGAATGGCGTCGCAGGCCTTCGATATGCGGGCGCGTGAGGGCGGGTCCCAGACTTCGTTCTCGGGCTGGTGCATCCAGAGCTGCAGCAGGATGTAATCCGATTCCAGGGTGGCGTCGGCCGTCAGTTCGCCGCACCAGAAGCCCTCCGGCGCCTGGCGGGAGAACAGAGATTCGCAGGCGCGCGCGATGGCCGCGGCGCGCGCGTGCGCGGCGTCCGCCTCCTGCCTGATTTTGTGAGGCGCCCTCACGGGCGCGACTTCCGACCACTCATATGACATGGAAACTTACATGGTAGCGCGCCTTACCGGACGTGATAGATATAAAACGCGTGGCCCACGATGTCCACCGGCGTCATACGCCGCAGCCAGGCGCCACCGCCTTGCTGAAATTTCTCGCCGACCGTGGGGATTCGGCCGACCAGGTGCGAGCTCACCGCGTACCATCCGGGAGCCGGTTCGGGCATCAGTTGATGGGTGAGGAATTTCTCATAACGCAGCCCGTAGGCCTCCGGAGGAAAGGTGCCGGGATACGACAGGCGCACCGGAGGGAGATCGGCGTGGCGTTCCGTCCAGCGGCGCAATTGTTTGAGGCCCTGTCCCCAATCGACGTTGCTGTCGTCGAGCCAGAGCGGACCGCAGCGGCTTCCGCCGTCCCACCCGATCTGGCCGGGCTTCTCCAGCAGGCAGGCCATTTCATTGAAGTACGACAGGTGATCGGGATAAATTCCGGCGGCCGCGACGGCCACCCACAGGCACAGCGCAATCGCCGCGTAGCGGGCCCACTTGAGGCCGCTTCCGAACAAGTGAGCCAGCCCCATTCCGCCCAGGAGATACGCGAAAGGCATCGCGGGGATAAGGTATCGGACCCCCAGGTTGTCGGCAAAGACCGTCATCGCGAGCAAAAATACCGCGGGCGGAAGCAGCAGGAACAGCTTCGTAAGAATGGGCGTGGACTTGCTCCGCAGCAGCGCGAAGAGGCCCGCGCCAGCCAGCAGGATGGTGGCCAGCGGCTCTTTCAACAGCCAGGCGGCCACAAAGTATCCGTAGAACCGCGTGGAGGTGTCGCCGTGAAAGTAGTATTGGTAGCCGGCGGGATGGTCGGCATTCACTCGCCGCAGTCCTTCGAGGTAGAGCAGCGGATCGTGCGGGAAAAAATAGAGCGCTTCCACCACCAGCACCGCGAGCGCGCCCATTACGGCGAAAGCCGCCAGGCGATCGAGCGCTTTTCGCGCCTGTCCGCCGGCCGCGCTGGCTCCCGGGGCGCCGTGACACTTCTTATATTTCTTGCCGCTGCCGCAGGGGCACGGGCTGTTCGGTCCGGCCTTGGGCGCCGGCGCCGCGGCAGGCTGCGATAACGGCCAGCGAAGGGCGGCTAGCAGCAGGGCAGCGGCGGACGCCACCATGAAGAGCGCCGAGAATTTCGCGCCCAGCATGGCCCCCATCGCCAGGCCGCAAATCACCAGGCGCGCGCGGGAGGGTTGCTGCACATACCGCCAGACGGTCCACAGGAACAGCATGCTGAAGGCGGCCAGCCCGACATCCGTAGTGACCAGAAACGAGTGCGCCACCATGGCGGGGTCGAGCGCATAGAGGAATAGCGCGCCCAGTGCCGCGATATCGCCGGCCAGTTCGCGGCCCCACACGTAAATGAGCACGCCCAGCAAGCCGGCCAGCAGAATGAAGGGCAGCCGCGCCCAGAACATCATGCGATCCGGCCCGTTGGAAGCGATGATGTCGTTGCCGATGGGCCACTCCGCGCCGTCGCCTTCGGGAGCGCCGCGGACAAGCGCCCGCGCGTCGTCGGTCTGCGGCCAGCGAATGCCGGCCGCCAGAAGGAAGAGTGCGCTCATCTCTTTCAGCAGCGGTGGATGCTGCGGATTGGCGCGAAAGACGCCGGTGGCGAGGTAAGAAAGTCCGGAGGCGATGTGCGGCGGCTCGTCGTATACCGGACTTTTTTGCAGGCTGGCGAAAAAACTTTGCAGCAGGAATACAGCTAGCAGGATTGCGGCAAGAAGAAGGTGGGACCTGGGGGGACGATGTGCGGGCGACATCTGCGGACATCGTAACATGTGGGGTCGGGGGGTGGACGGGGAAGGGTAATGAAGGATAGGCAAGGATGATGAAGTTAGAACGGCGGGGTGCTTGTCCGCATCGGCGTTAATCGGCGTTAATCGGCGGCCCAAAATCTTTTCCAGGGAGTTTTGCGCAAAGCCAGCACATCATGATGGGCCGCCGATGAACGCGGATGAACGCCGATCAAGAGCTGTTCGATTCGAACTTCCCTCTGATTCCCGGTGCCTGCGCCTAATCACCGCGAAGACCTGGCCTTCAGGTCGTAGATGTAGAACGCGTGGCCCACGATTGCCAGGGGCGGCGTGCGAAGCCAATCGGCGGCGGCGGGATCGATGCTGGCGGCCAGGGCCGGCAGACGCGCCAGCCAGTGCGCGCTGACGGCGTACAAACCGGGCGGAGGGTCTGACAAGATAAACCCCGGCTCCACGCTCTCCGCCTTCACTCCGTAGCCTTCCGGGGGATAATAACCGAAATACGACAGCCGAACCGGCCGCCCCTGGGCGTGGAGATCCAGCCACGTACGCAGTTGTTTGAGACCCTGTCCCCAATCGACGTTGCTATCCTCCAGCCACAGCGGACCGAAGCGCGATCCGCCGTCCCAACCGATCTTGCCGGGCGCGTCCAACAAACAGGCCGACTCGTTGAAGTAAGAGAGGTGATCCGGATAAATTCCCACCGCCTCCACCGCCACCCACAGACACAAGGCCGCGGCCACGTATCGGCCCCACTTGAGTCTCTTCTCGCAGAGTTCGGCCAGTGCTAGCCCGCCCAGCAGAAAGGCAAACGGCAGCGTCGGAATCATGTAGCGGACTCCCATGTCGTCGGCCAGAAACGTGGTGGCCAGAAAAAGTACCGTGGGGGTCAGCAGGAGAAACAGCTTGACCATCGCCGGTATCGACTTACTCCGCAGCAGGATCACCAACCCGGCCGCGGCCAGCAGAACGGTGGCGAGCGGCTCCTTCACCAGAGCGGCCACCGCGAAATAGCTTACGAACCGCGGGGCGAGGTCGCCGTGTAAGTAGGCGTGATAAGTGGTCAGGTGGTCGGCGTTCACTTTCTTGAGTCCGGTGACATAGAGGAACGGATCGCCGGGGAAGAAATAGAGTGCCTCGATCACCACGGCGGCGACGGCGCACATGGCCAGAAACATGCCGGCGGTCCGGATAAGCTCGCCCCGCCACAGGTTTCGCCCAGCATCTTTCGCGGGCGCTGTGCCGGCGCCGTGGCACCTCTTGTACTTCTTGCCGCTGCCGCAGGGACACGGGCTATTGGGTGAGACTTTGGCCACGCGCTTCTCGGCGGGTGCGGCCGGCTCGGCACGGGGCGCGAGGGGCCAGCGGACGGTGGCGGCCATCAGGACGGCGGCGGCCGGCAGCAGGAAAACTGCCGAGAATTTCGCGCCCAAGGCCGCACCCAGCGCCAGCCCGCAGAGTACCAGGCTCCGCCAGCCGGGATGATGCAGATAGCGCCACAGGGCGAATAGAAATAACAACGCGAATGCCGTAACGCCGACGTCCGTGGTGACCAGGGCGGAGTGGGCCACGATGTTGGGATCGAGCGCGTAGAGGAATAGCGCGCCCAGCGCCGCGGTGGACCCCACCAGCTCGCGCCCCCACCAGTAAATCAGCACGCCCAACAAGCCGCCGAGCAGAATAAACGGCAGGCGCGCCCAGAACATTACGCGGCCGGCGCCGTTGTCCTGGATGATGTTGACGCCGATTGGCCATTCCAGTTTATCGGTGCCCGGTCCGCCGCGAATCAGGGCTTTCGCCAACGGAGAATTGGGCCAGTGGATGCCCGCCATGGAGAGAAACAGCGCGCTCATCTCTTTGAGCAGCGGCGGGTGCTGCAGGTTGGCGCGAAAGACACGCGTCTCCAGGTACGAAAGGCCGGAGGCGATGTGCGGCGGCTCGTCGAACACCGGACTCTTTTTGAGGCTCGCCGAAAGGCTCTGGAACAGGAATACCGCGACCAGAATTCCGGCCAGAAGGAGATGGGACCTGGGGGGACGATGTGCGGGCGACATCTGCGCACATCGTAACACGTAAACTGGAAACTATGGATTGGCAACTGGACGCCACGGAAACGCGCGTGCTGGGCGCGCTGCTCGAAAAAGAGATCACCACCCCGGATTACTACCCCTTATCCAGCAACGCGCTGGTGAATGCGTGCAATCAGAAATCCAACCGCGAGCCGGTGGTTTCTTACGACGAAGACACCGTGGAAGAGGCGCTCGAGAATCTGCGCACCAAAGGGCTGGCGATGCGCGTGACGGGGGACGGGCGCGTGGCCAAGCACGAGCAGCGCTTCACCGAGAAGTTCAATCTGGGAAGGCGCGAGGCGGCCCTGTTGTGTGTCCTGATGCTGCGCGGGCCGCAGACCGTGGGCGAGCTCCGCGGGCGCAGCGAGCGTCTGCACAACTTCGACGATCTGGAATCTGTGGAAGCCACTCTGGTGCGCCTGACGGAGATTGGGTTCGTGAAGAAACTGCCGCGGCGCGCAGGTTTCAAAGAGCAGCGGTGGGCGCAATTGCTGGCCGGCGACGTGGAGGAAACGGGCGAGGAAGCGGCGCCGCCCGCGGCCGAGCGCGGACCGGGCGATCGCGAGCGGATCGCCAAACTGGAGGCCGATTTCGCGGCTCTCCGGCAAGAGTTCGAAGAGTTCCGCCGCAAGTTCGAGTAGAATGCGGGAACGGCATGCGCCCGCGCAACTGGATACTCATCGGACTGCTGGTGGCCGCCGCCGTGATCAATTATGTCGACCGCGGCAGTCTCTCGGTAGCGGCGCCGGCGATTTCGGCCGAACTGCAGCTCGACCCGGTGCGCATGGGCGTGGTGCTCTCGTCGTTCTTCTGGTCGTACGCGGCGATGCAACTGTTGGCGGGCTGGCTGGCCGATCGTTTCAGCGTGCTATGGGTTCTGGGAGCGGGCTTCGCGATCTGGTCCGTCGCTACGCTGGCTACCGGGCTGACCGGCGGCCTGGTGGCGCTGCTGGTGTGCCGCGTGGTGTTGGGCGCGGGCGAATCGGTGGCGTTTCCCTGCTATTCGAAAGTGATCGCGGCCGATTTTCCCATCGGGCGGCGGGGTGTGCCGAACTCGCTCATTGAGGCCGCTACGAAACTCGGGCCGGCGGTGGGGACGCTGCTGGGCGGAGTCCTGCTGGCACACTACGGATGGCGCGTGCTGTTCCTGGTTCTCGGCGCCGGCAGCCTGGTGTGGCTGGGGCCGTGGTTTGCATGGGCCCCGCGCACGCCGGCTGCGAAGGCGGAGGAGCGGCGCGAATCGCCGGGCATGCTGGAAATCGCCGCGCGCCGGGACGCCTGGGGCACGTTTCTCGGCAACGCGTGTTACACCTACTCGTATTACTTCCTGCTGACCTGGCTGCCGACCTACCTGGTGAGCGCCCGCCACCTGTCTTTCGAGACGATGGGAGTTTTGGGTTCGCTCCCGTACTTCGCCGCGGCCGCGGCGGCGCTGGTGTGCGGATGGCTCTCCGACGATTGGATCCGGCGCGGCGAAACGCCCACGCGCGTGCGCAAGACGTTCGTGGCAGCGGGATTCCTACTGTCGACCGTGATGGTGGGGGCGCCGCTGGTGGCCGATCTGCGCGCGTCGATGGCGATCTTGTGCGTGGGATATATCGCGTTCGGTATCCTGGCCTCCAACCATTGGGCCATCACCCAGACGCTGGCGGGCGCGGGCGCGGCCGGCAAATGGACGGGGATGCAGAATACCATCGGCAACCTCTCGGGAATCGTGGCGCCTATTGCCACGGGATTTATCGTGAAGGCGACGGGAAGTTACGCATGGGCATTCGCCTCGCCGGCGATTCTGGCGGTCGCGGGGGCGTGCAGTTATGTGTTCGTGGTCGGCGAGGTGGCGCCGGTGAAGTGGCGGCGGTAGGCGGGCGAGCTCCGCTCGCCGCTGGAGATTGGCCGTTTGCTTTCTAACTGGCGGGCTGAAGCCCACCCCACCGGTGGCGCGGGCTTCAGCCCGCGAAAGGCGAGCTCCGAGTTGCCAACCTGCCCCACTTACCGCTTCGCTTCCAACTCCGCCCAGCGCGCGTACAACTCCGCCACGCGGGCCTCGGCCGCCTGCACCTTCTGGTAGCAGGCGTGCAAACGCAAGCCGTCCGAGACGACATCGGGCGACTGCATCTCACGGTGCAAAGCCTCCAGTTCGCCTTCCGCTTCGAGTATCCGCGCCTCCATCTGCTCCCATTCGCGCGCTTCCAGATAGGAGAGCTTCTTCTTCGCCGGTAGCGCGGCGGGGCGCAAGGGCGGCGCTTCTTTTTCCGGCTTGGGCGCCGCGCGGCCTTGCGCCGCCTCCCATTGCCAGTAGTCGGCGAAAAGTTCCGCCCCGCCCTGCCCATCGAGCCCCAAGACCACGGTGGAGACGCGGTCGAGCAGGAAACGATCGTGGGTCACCAGCACCAGCGCTCCGGGAAACTCGGCGAGGCTCTCTTCCAGCACTTCGAGGGTGGGAATGTCGAGATCGTTTGTCGGCTCGTCGAGCAGCAACAGGTCGGCCGGCTGGAGCATCAGCCGCGCGATCAGCACGCGCGCCTGTTCGCCGCCCGAGAGACTGGCGATGGGCCGGTCCAGCTGCCCGGAGTCGAAGAGAAAGCGCTTGGCCCAGCCGGCCACGTGGATGGGGCGGTCCTGGTAGATCACGTGGTCGCCGTGCGCGCCCAGTCCCTGCCGCAGCGTTTGCGACGCGTCGAGTTGTTCGCGCGCCTGGTCGAAGTAGACGATGCGCAATGCCGGCGCGCGCTCGATGCGGCCGGAATCGGGCTGCTGTTCGCCCGCCAGCAGCCGCAGCAGCGTGGTCTTGCCGGTGCCGTTGCGGCCCAGCAATCCCAAGCGCGTACCCGGCGAGAGCACAAAGCTGAGATCGCGAAACAGCGTGCGGCCGCCCAGTTGGCGCGCCACCGATTCCACCGATACCAGCCGCTTCGTACGCCGGTCGGTGGCCGTGAAATCGATCTGCGACACGGCTTTTGCGCTGCGCGTTTCCAGGTCGGACAGGTCTTTCATCAGGCGCCCGGCTTCATCGATGCGGGCTTTCGATTTGCCGGTCCGCGCCTTGGGACCGCGCCGCAGCCACTCCACTTCGCGCCGCA
>CAZARO010000245.1:0-7183 GCA_964487165.1 uncultured Solibacteraceae bacterium
TCCACCGACGAAACTTACTGGAAGGAGAATTACCGCATCTGGATGGACGCCCTCCGCCAGTTCGACCATCTTGGCGGCCTCATCGGCATGGGTGACGACGCCGGATTTATTTACCAGATGTACGGCTTCGGCCTCATCCGCGGCATGGAACTGCACCAGGAGGCCGGATTCCACACTCTCAAGATCATCCAGCAGGCCACCGGCAACAACGCCAAAATTCTGGGGCAGGAAGATCACCTCGGCCGCGTGCGCGCCGGCTGGAACGCCGACCTCATCGTGGTCAACGGCAATCCGCTGGAGAATCTCAAGGTGCTCTACCCCACCGGAGTCGACGAAATCCGCGACGGCAAAGCCGTCCACACCGGCGGAGTGGAATGGACCATCAAGGATGGCATCCCCTACCACGCCCCGGAGCTGCTCGCTAAGGTGAAAGAAATGGTGGCGCAGGCAAGAGCCGGCGGTAAGCGCTGAGGGAGTTGCAAAAATCGAAGAAGCTTGCGCGCGCGGCTCGGAATGGCACCTCTGTCTTTGCAGGAGCCTACTGAGCCGCGACCGCGAGGGAGCGGTCGATCAGCCGAATTGTAGACTCCTTAGGCATTCCGTTGTAGACTATTTAGGGGTGCCAAAGCCGTGAGCAAACCGTCCGATCTCATCCATGGAACGCTCGACCTGCTGATTCTCAACACCCTCGCGCTGCAGCCGCAACACGGCTGGGCCATCGCCAAACGAATCCAGCAGGTGTCCAACGAAGTGCTGCAGGTAAGCCAGGGCGCGCTCTATCCCGCCCTTCACCGCCTCGAGCAGCAGGGCTGGATCCGCGCCGATTGGAAAGTCACCGAGGGCGGACGCGACGCCAAGTGCTACACCCTCACCCGAGCCGGCCGCGCGCAATTGCAAAAGGAACTGCAACAGTGGCAGCGCATGTCCAACGCCGTGGGACTCGTAATCCGCATGGCGCCGGAGCCTTCCGTATGAGCCGCCTCCTCGACATCGCCCGCCTCCGCCTGCGCTCGCTCTTCCGCCGCAGCCACGTAGAGCGCGAGCTCGCCAAGGAGCTCTCCTTCCATCTCGCCCGGCAGATGGAGGAGAACATCGCCCGCGGCATGTCTCCGACCGAAGCCCGCGACGCCGCGCAACGCGCCCTCGGAGGCGTCGCCCAAATTCAGGAGGAATGCCGCGATATGCGCCGCACCAATCACATCGAAACCCTCGCCGCCGACCTGCGCTACGCCATCCGCTCCCTGCGCCGGACGCCGTCGTTCACGGCCATCGTCGTTCTCACGCTGGCCCTCAGTATCGGCGCCAACAGCGCCATCTTCAGCGTCATTCAGGGCGTGCTCCTGCGCCCGCTTCCCTACCCCCATCCCGATCGCCTGGTCCGCATCTATTTCCAAAGCGACACCCAGCCGAAATTCCCGCTAAACCCCAACGATTTTCTCGATCTCCGCAAGCGCAATCGCTCCTTCGAGAGCATGGCGGCGATGACCCGCCACGACGTGCAACTTTCCGGTTCGGGCGAGCCCGTCATGCTCAGCGGTTTCCTGGTGAGCGCCGGGTACTTCCACATGCTCGGCCTCAGCCCCGCCCGCGGCCGCGAATTTTCCGCCGAGGATGAACTCCACGGCCGCGGGCGATCCGTAATCTTGAGCGACCGCCTCTGGCGCACGCGCTTCTCCGCCGACCCCGCCATCCTCGGCCGCACCCTCACGCTCGATCAGGTCCCGTTCACCATCGTCGGCATCATGTCGGCCGGCGCCCATCATCCCGGAAATAATTTCCACGCCGTGGCCGACGGCGAGACCGTCGACGTCTGGTGCCCATTCGATTTCGGCGAAGACACCAAGGACCGCGGCTCGCATTACCTGGATGTCTTCGGACGCCTGAAACCGGGCGTGTCGTACCAACAAGCGACCGCCGATTTGACCGCCGTTCTTTCCCAAATGAAAATCGAGCTGGGCGAAAACGGCTGGCGGATTTACAGCCTCCCACTCTTCCAGGAGACCGTGGGCCGTACCCGCAATATGCTGCTCCTGCTGCTCGGCTCGGTGGGACTGCTGCTGCTGATTGCCTGCGTGAACGCCGCCAATCTGCTGTTGGCGCGATCCAGCGTCCGCGTGCGCGAGATGGCGGTCCGCTCGGCGCTCGGCGCGGCGCGATCCCGCATCGTCCGCCAGTTGCTCACCGAAAGCCTGGTGATCGCCCTGGCTGGCGCCGCGCTCGGCACACTGCTCGCCGTCGGCGGAGTCCGCGCGCTCGTGGCGTGCCTGCTCGCGGGATTCCCGCGCGCCACCGAAATCCGCCTGGACTCGGGAGTCTTCCTGTTTACGCTGCTCGTGGCGGTGCTCACCGGCCTGCTCTTCGGACTGGCCCCGGCGCTCACCGCCTCGCGCGCCGACTTGCAGAACAGTCTGCGCGAGAGCGGACGCGGAACCACCGCCGGCGGGCGCCAATCGCGGCTGCGGAGCCTACTGGTGGTGGGTGAGACCTCGCTCGCCTGCGTGCTGCTCATCGGCGCCGGCTTGCTGCTCCACAGCTTCGTGAACCTGCTGCGCGCCGACCCCGGCTTCCGCCCGCAACAGGTGCTGACCGCCTCTGTCATCCTGCCTTACGAGCAGTACCGGGAACCTGCGCCCCGCGTCCTGTTCTTCCAACACCTTATCGCCGCCCTGCAAAACGCGCCCGGTGTGACGGCCGCCGGCATCGGGTCGGACCTGCCATGGACAGGCTACGACGGAAACGCCGACGGCTATCGCATTGAGGGCCGCCCCCCTGACTACCAAACCATGGCGCGATACCACATCGCGTCGCCCGACTATTTCCGCGCTTTGGGTACACCGCTGCTTCGCGGCCGCTTCCTGACCGATCGCGACACCGCCGACTCGCCCTACGTCATCGTCATCAACGAGGCCATGGCCAACCGCTATTGGCCAGGGGAAGACGCCGTGGGCAAGAGGATCTCATTTGAAAGCCAACCGAAAGAAAAGGACTGGACCCGCATCGTCGGCGTGGTTCAGGACGTCAAAGACCAACCCGACAGCAGTTGGGTGCGCCCCGCGTTCTGGCTGCCGCACACACAACAGTCCGATCGGGGAATGTACGTGGCGGTGCGTTTCACATCGGCGCCGTCGGAAGCCGCCGCCCAACTCCGGCAGGCGGTGCACCAACTCAATCCCGACCTCGCCGTCGCCGACCTTCGTTTCATGGACCAGATCGCCGACGCCGCCTTCTCCGGCCAACGTTTCGCCCTCTTCCTGGTGGCCCTCTTCGCCGCCCTGGCATTAGCGCTCGCTACCTTCGGAATGTATGGCGTGATCTCTTACTCGGTGAATCGCAGGATGAGCGAATTCGGACTGCGAATGGCGCTGGGCGCCAGCCCGTGGGACCTGACGCGCTTGATCGTCGGCCACGGACTGGCGCTCGCCGCCGTGGGCACAGCCCTCGGCCTCGCCGCCGCGGTTGCAGTGGGCCGTTTGCTGACCAGCCTGCTCTACGGAGTCCCCGCCGCTGACCCGATCACCCTCGCCGCCGTGGCGCTGCTCGCGCTCACCACCGCCGCAATCGCCTGCTATCTGCCCGCACGCCGCGCCACCGGCGCCGACCCGTTGCGCTCCTTACGCGCCGAGTAGGGCACGCTTCAGTGATGCCCAAGGCAGGCCGATTACTTGTGTGGCCATTTGTCGTGATTGTTCTGAAAATCTTTTAGCCTGACCACGTCGTCCGCTAGAACTTCTTTGTCCGGGCCCGCCAGCAAATCGTCATTCGACGATTTCCGAAGCGAGTCGATAACGTCGTTGAGAATTCCGTTGTCGAACCGGCCCTGCTCCAGGTCCACCTGCATCTTGTACAGCTCTTCCTTGGTCTTATCGAGGCGCACGCGCTCCCGGTCCTTCGCTTGGCCTGCGCTCCAGACGTGCTCCAGGTCGATGCGCACGTTATCGAAAATGTGGGGGCGCCATGCTTCCCCCTGGTAGCGGCCTGTGCGTTCCTGATACCAGTCCTGCGCCATGGCAGTTAGCGCCAATGCGGAAATGACCACACTCATAGTAATGCTTCGTCTCATATTCGTCCTCCTCGTGAGTCTCACCAACCATTCACCAGGACAGTTGCACTAGCGGGGCCAATGGCCAGCGGCGTACAGTATCGAACCCCGGAATGCTACCATGGAATTTCCGGTATTTCGATTCCCTTCTGCCTTTCTGTCTCCAATGAATATGTATAGGCCCGTACCGAGAGTCCCTGATTTTCCAGCTCTGGAGCGCGAGCTCCTGCGCTTCTGGGAAGACCGCCAGATCTTCCGGAAATTGCGCGCGCAGACCGCCGCCGGGCCGCGCTGGTCGTTCCTCGATGGCCCCATCACCGCCAACAATCCCATGGGCGTCCACCATGCGTGGGGCCGTTCACTCAAAGACATGTACCAGCGCTACCACGCCATGAACGGCCACGCCCTGCGCTATCAGAACGGCTTCGATTGCCAGGGCCTCTGGGTAGAAGTGGAGGTGGAAAAAAGTCTGGGCCTCGGCACCAAGCGGGAGATCCGCGATTTCGGCATCGAGAACTTTGTGCGCGCCTGCAAAGAGCGCGTCCTCACCTTTGCCGCGCGCCAGACTGAGCAGTCCGTCCGCCTGGGCTACTGGTGCGATTGGGACGATCCTGCCCTGCTGCTCACCCTCCGCGATGCGCTCGCCGATGGCGACCGCGTGCTCACCGCCAGGCTGCCCAGCGGCCTCGAAGTCACCGCGCGAGCGAGCGAAATCGTCCGCAATCTCGGCTCCATCGCCTACGGCGGCAGTTACTTCACCTTCTCCGACGAGAATAATTACACCATCTGGTCCTTCCTGAAGAAGTGTCACCGCGAGGGCTTCCTCTATCGCGGGCACGACGTCATGCCCTGGTGCGGCCGATGCGGCACCGGTCTTTCGCAAATGGAAGTGGCCGAAGGCCGCGCCATCACCACCCACACTTCCGTCTTCGTGCGCTTCCCCATTCGCGGCCGCGAGAAAACCGCCCTGCTCGTCTGGACCACCACCCCCTGGACCCTCACCTCGAACGTCGCCGTGGCCGTCAATCCCGAACTGACTTACCTCAAGGTGCGGCACGGCGACTGGATGTACTACGTCGCCAAAGGCAACTATGAGCATGACCGCGTGCAAGATCTGCAGGTCGAAGGCAAGCACGAGACTCACAAGCTGCCCTCCATCCGCACCATTTTGAAAGGAAGCGGCGGCGTGGAGGTGGTCGAAGAGTTGCCTGGCAGCGCGCTCCTCGGCCTCACCTACGACGGCCCCTTCGACGAGCTGCCGGCGCAGAACACGCCCGGCGGCGTCTTTCCTTATGGCGAGACCGGCGGCGGCGCTACCGCGGCAGCCGCGCATCGCGTCATCGGCTGGAGCGCCATCAGTGAGGCCGAAGGCACCGGCCTGGTCCACATCGCCCCCGGCTGCGGCGCCGAAGACCAGGAGTTGGGAAAGGACAACGCCATCCCGTTCATCGCCCCGCTGGATGAAAGCGCGGTCTTCCTCGATGGCTTCGGACCCTTCACCGGCCGCAACGCCAGCGAAGTGCCCGACGACATCGTGGCCGCCCTCAAGGCTTCCGGATTTCTGGTGGCGCGCGAAAAGTATCCGCACGTCTATCCGCATTGCTGGCGCTGCAAATCGGAGCTGGTCTTCCGCCCCGTCGACGAGTGGTTCATCCGCATGGATTGGCGCGACCGCATCCAGAACGTCGTCCCCGGCATCAAGTGGATTCCACCCGAGGGCGAAGCGCGCGAGCTTGACTGGCTGCGCAATATGAGCGATTGGATGATCTCCAAGAAACGCTTTTGGGGTCTCGCTCTGCCCATCTGGGTGTGCGGCGCGTGCGAGCAGTTCACCGTCATCGGCAGCCGCGAAGAGCTGCGCGACAAGGCCGTGGAAGGCTGGGACACGTTCGACGGCAACTCGCCGCATCGCCCCTACGTGGACGCCGTCAAGATCCGCTGCGAGAAGTGCGGCGGTGTGGCCACGCGCATCGAAGACGTCGGCAATCCCTGGCTCGACGCCGGCATCGTCTCCTTCAGCACCATGGGTTACACCACTGATCGCGCCTACTGGGAGAAGTGGTTCCCGGCCGACCTGGTGCTCGAAAGTTTCCCCGGCCAGTTCCGTAACTGGTTCTATTCCCTCCTCGCCATGAGCGCCATGATGGATGGCCGCGCGCCCTTCAAGGCGCTTCTGGGCCACGCCCTGGTGCGCGACGCGCGCGGCGAAGAGATGCACAAGTCCAAGGGCAACTCCATTGCCTTCGACGAAGCCGCCGAAGTGTTGGGCGCCGAGGTCATGCGCTACATCTACGCCGAGCAGAAGACCGCGCAGCACCTCAACTTCCCTGACCTGCATCCCACCGGCAACACCGGCCCCACCATCGATGGCGAAGCCCGCCGCAAGCTGCTCACCTTCTGGAACTGCTACAGCTTTTTCGTGATGTACGCTGAGGCCGACGGTTGGAAACCGGGCGCGCCGCTCCCCGTCACCAATGAGCTGGACCGCTGGGTATTGAGCCGCCTGCAGCGCCTCATCGCCGCGGCCCACACCGCGTTTCAGAATTACGAACACTCGCGCGTCATCGAGGCGTTCCAGGAATTCGACGAGCAATTCTCCAACTGGTACCTGCGCCGTTCGCGCCGCCGCTTCTGGGATAGTGACCCGCTGGCCTACCAGACGCTCTACGCCGTGCTCACTACGGTCATCCGCGTGATGGCCCCGGCGCTGCCGTTCCTCACCGAAGAGATCTACCAGAATCTGGTGCGCTCGGTCGAGCCATCGGCGCCCGAATCGGTGCATCTGACGCCCTACCCGCAGGTGGACGCGTCGCTGATCGACGAAGAGTTGGAACACAGCATCGACGCCGTCATCCGCATCAAGAATCTGGCGCTCAATCTGCGCACCGCCAGCAAAGTCAAGATCCGCCAGCCATTGGGCACGCTCTACGTGGTGCCGCGCGATGCCGCCGACCGCAAAGTTCTGGAAAATTCCGATTACGTGGCGCAAATTCTGGACGAGGCCAACGTCAAGCGGATCGAGCTGAGAGACCACCTCAGCTCTCTGGCGACCGTGCGGCTGAAACCCGACGCGAAAAAGCTCGCGCAGCGAGGCTTGGGCCGCTATTTGAAGGCCATCACCGAGGCCCTCGACGGCGCTCAACC
>CAZARO010000246.1:0-7170 GCA_964487165.1 uncultured Solibacteraceae bacterium
CCGCCAGCCGCCCCGCCACTAGCAGGTCGCCGCGGTCTGCCCTCTCGGTAGCGCTGTCGTTGTGCGTGGCCCACACGCCTATCGGCTCCATCACATCGCATTTCTCTACCCAGCGAAAGTCCGGCGGCAACACGCCAACGATTGTTACCGCCTGGCTGTCGAGGCGAATCGTCTGTCCGATCGCCCCGCGGTCCGCGGCGAAATGCGCCTGCCAGAGCGCGTAACTCAGCAGCACTACCGGCGCGGCGCCGGCCTTTTCCTCGTCAGCGGTGAATCCGCGGCCCATCACCGGCCGTACTCCCACCATGGAAAGAAAGTTCGGCGAAACGGCTAGTCCGCCGATGTTCTCCGGTTGACTGCTGCCGGCCATGTTGAAGTTGACGCTGCTCACCGCCGCCATCTCCGTAAACGTGCGGCTCTGCCTTCGCCAATCCTGAAAATTCGGATAAGAGACGCTCACATCTCCCACCCTTGGCGTGGTCTCGTTGAGCAGGACCAGACGCGAGGCATCCCTGAAGGGCAGCGGCCGCAGCAGAATCCCGTAGACCACCGAAAATATCGCGGTGTTAGCCCCGATCCCCAGTGCCAACGTGAACAGCGCCGCCGCCGCGAAGCCCGGCGATTTGAGCAGCGTTCGCCAGCCGTAGCGAAGATCCTGCGCCAGCGTTTCCATCAGGGACACACCGCGCGCATCGCGGCAATCTTCCTTCACCTGTTCGAGGCCGCCGAACTCTATCCGCACTCGCCGCAGAGCCTCGCCGCGGCTCATTCCTGTCCTCAGATACTTCTCGATCTGATGTTCGGAGTGAAATCGCAACTCGTCTTCCATCTCGGATTCCACGGTCTCCCTCCGGAACAGGGACCGCACACGAAAAAATAAGTCGTCCAGCATAGCAAGCTCCTAGGCTGGGCCCAGCACCTGGGCCACGGCAGCTGTCAATTTCCGCCACGAATCCTCTTCGGTGGCGAGCTGCCGGCGCCCGCTCCTGCTGAGTTCATAATATTTGGCGCGGCGGTTGTTGTCCGAGGTGCCCCAGTTAGCCTTGATCCATCCTCGGCGCTCCAGGCGGTGTAGCGCCGGGTAGAGCGATCCCTGCTGAATCCGCAGCACATCGCTTGACATCTGTTGCACACGCTCCGAAATGCCCCAACCATGCTGCGGTTCGAGCGCCAGCGTACGTAGGATCAAAAGATCCAGAGTGCCTTGCGGCAATTCGATGCGATCGTTCATAGGTTCTCCCCCTTTTACTTCTACAGGGGAGCATATCGCATCCTCTGTAGAAGTGCAAGGGGAAGGCCTGCCGACGCTACGTTTGCACTTCCCGCGCTCTCGCTCGCCGAAAACTCACAATCCGACTTGGGCGTCGGCGTGCTTGCCCCACGAGGGTGGCACTGCTTTGGAACCTACGATTCCGGGGGCGACACCCTGATTGTCCGTCCTCAACCGATTGACACCGCACACAGATTCTCCACCGGTCCGGGCGACCTCGCTGGACCGGCCATACAGGTGTCCTACATATTTGGCGGCACGTCGGGGCGATTTGGGGTGGCGGAGATCATCGCCAGAGTTTTCCCGGCCTATAAGACATTCGCTATCGAGGTGATGAAAGAGATAGGGCAGACGCCCGATCTCCTGCTCTTGTGCGTCTCCCCTCTGCCATGGAGGAACTCACGACCACCATCGTTCGCGAGGTCGAGCGTGACTCTGCGCGCTGCCCATGCTACTGAGTTGCCCGCCCCACAGTTCCCAGACAGGTGACTTACTTAGCCGCCTTGCCGAAAACCTCGACTTCCACGTAGTGATTCAGTTTGTTGGCATTGTTACCGGCGCTGAACAGCCGCACATAGCGCGCCTTGACGCCCTTGGCATCTACCAGCCTGCCCTCGAAAGATTCGATGTAGTTCAAATTCTTGCCGGCGCCCTGGCCTGCTTTGTTGTCGACATCGTTGTTGAACCACGTCTGCAGGTTCTGGGTGAAGGCGGCATCGTCGGCGGTCTGCACCACCACGGAGTAGTACACGCGCGGCTGAAAATAATGCCAGATCAGGATGCCGTAGATCTCCTGCGGTGCCGCCAAATCGATGACCACCCACTGGACGCCGGGGCCTAGTTCCACGTCGTTGCCTTCCACCTGTTCGGTGTCGCCATCGGTGATCATGGTGAGGTCGCCGACCAGCGGTTCTTTCTCGCTGCTGGTCACCTTCTTGTCTTTGGCGACGTTGGTGACGCCCTCCGGCACCAGAAAGGGCGGACGGGGCTTGGTGG
Organism: uncultured Solibacteraceae bacterium; assembly: GCA_964487165.1. Taxonomy (GTDB): domain Bacteria; phylum Acidobacteriota; class Terriglobia; order Bryobacterales; family Bryobacteraceae; genus PALSA-129. The sequence continues at coordinate 2,267 of CAZARO010000246.1, forward strand.
AAGGCTTCTCCAGGTTGGGGATGTTGAAATTCGGGGGAGTGCCTTCCAGTCCCGGTTTGGGCAGTTCGATTGGCGCCGGCACCATTTTGGGCGCCTGGGCATACAGGCTCGCCGCGCCCATGCCGAGCGCGGCCAGGGCGAGTATCGAGTTCAGTCTGAGTTTCGTACGCATAAAATGTTCCTCACTTCGTTTATCTGGTCCAAGAACCATGCTTCCAGGCCGGGGTGGCGCGCGCGGATGGCGTCCACTTCCGCGGCCGGCAGGATCATAAAAGCCGTGGAGTAAGCCTCCGCCACCGCGCAGGGCGACGGCTGCCCGTCCAATTCCAAGGATACCCACGCCGCCACGCGTCCGCTTGCCGGCCGGCCGGTGCGCGGGTCCACAATATGGTCGCCCTGGGTGCGGATTCCCGAGGCGCTGAAGGCGCGGCGTTGGGCTTCGAGGGTCCGCTCTCCCATGGTCAGAGGCCAACCGCCGAACCCCGGAGGCGCATCCAAAGCGAGCACCGAGCTGTGGCCGCCGTGAATGAGCGCCCTGGCGATGTCCCACTCGTCGAGCACTTCCGCCATGCGGTCGAGCGCGTAGCCCTTTCCGATGCCGCCCAGGTCGAGCCGGACCGCTCCGGTGCTGGCGCGGACGGTCGATTCGCGCCGAGACAACTGGAGGCTCGCGAGCCCCGTTCCCAGTGCAATATCGAAGGCGCCGCCGGTCTCGGCGTAAGCCTGGCGTGCCAGATCGAGACATTCCATGGTCCAGCGGCTGACGCGGGCGCTTTCCCCCGCGGCCAGGTGATTGATGCGTGAGATATCGCTATTCGGGATAAAGCGGCTGAGCTCGTTTTCCAGGCGATCCAGCAGGTCGAAGGCAGCCCAGCAGGCCTGTTGGGCGTACTCGCCGTCCGAATGGACGCAGAAAATCTCGAACTCGGTGTGCATCGCCTGGTGAGCGAAACGGCGCGCGCCGATGTCGGCCGGGTGGATCATCGCGACGACTCCTGCAGGTCGTCCCACAGCGACTTGGCCACGTAGCCGCGCACTTCCACGCTCGGCCGGAGTTCCACATAGCGGTCGAACAGGTTGACGTACATTTCGCGATGGCCCGGAGGGGGCACTTCGTAGATGCGGTGGAGCAGTGCCGGCTCCATGTCGGGCGTGGCGAGAATTACCGGCGCGAGAGGCGCGCTATCGGAGACGCCATTCCACCAGCGGACGCCGGGGTAGCGCCGGAAGTACCAAGGCAGCGGCCACAGGTTTTCGCCAGTGACAATCTGCACCGGCATGGCGTGTCCGGCGGGATGGACCGCTGCCAGCGCCTCCACCTTTTTGACGATGACGAAGACATCGGTGCCGGTGTGGGCGTAGACCCAGGGATTAGTCGGGGCGGAGGCGTACTGGAAGCTGTACGCGTGCGCCTGCCAGCCGAGTTGGGCGACGGCGATGCCCACCAGCGCGACGGCCACAGGCTTCGGCATATGTTGCGCGATCCACGCCGCTCCCATACCGGCCAGGAGGATGGCAGCATGCCAGAAGGTCAGCACGTTCCACGGCACCTTGTAGGGGATGGCACAGTAGATCAGCACCATGAAGACAGTGTAAATCTTGAGAAAGCGCGGGGTGCTGGAAACCACCGCTCCGACGGCCGCCAGCACGGCGATGAGCACCTCGCTGCGCAGGCATGCGAAATAGAAATACCAGGGATGCACGTGGGCGGTATTCACCCCCGCACCGCGCGCGAAGTAAGTGCGGTAAGCCACCACGGAATCGACGATGCCGCGCGGGTGGGTCAGGAAAGACGACAGTAGTAGCATCGCCACGGCAAGGAATGCCAGCGCGGCCAGCAACAGATGGCTTAATGGGGCGGACCCCCAGGGGGGTGCCCACTGTGCCCGCCGCCCCCCCGGCCGGCCAGAATCTGACGCTGTTACAGAGACAACGGGACGAGGGCGTCCCGTGCGGACCAAGGGGTCCGCCCTACCAACGGCCAAGCCGACGGAAGCCAATCCCAGGCATGCAGCCGCGATGATCCACGTCTCTTTCGTGGCGTACATCAGGCCGAATAGCGCGCCGGCTGCCAGCGCCCACCAGGTGCTCCGGCGCCGGAAGTACGCGAACAGCGCGAGCATCGCGCAGAAGGTGAAAAACACCAGCAGCGTCTCGTGGATATAGTAGCGGCTGTAATAGACCATGACCGGCGACACCGCCGTGAACAGCGCCGCGCAGGCCGCGGCCGGCAGCCCCAGATACGGGATCAACCAAAAGTGCGCCATCACCAGAAGCACGCCGATCACCGCCGGCACGGCGCGCAGCGTTACCTCATTGAGGTCGGCATAGCGCTTGATTCCTTGCGCGCGCGCCGCCAGGAAAGCCAGGTAGTCCAGCGTGGGGCCGTGATAATCCGCCGTGGAATATTCGTAGCGGCCCTGCTCCAGCAGGACACCGAGCTTGTCAGCGTGTACCGCCTCATCGGCGTGCATGGGGCGGGCGGCCAGTTGGGGGAAGCGAAACGCCGCCGCAATCGCCGCCAGCGCGAGAAATACCAACGCGGCGCGGCGGCGCTGGGTCAATCCTGGCTCCGTTCCCGCCACGCCATCAGCGCGAAATAGGCAAACAGGAATCCCGAGCCGGCCAAAAACAGCGCGCAGTACCGGTGAATCTGAACCAGAGTCTGCTGGTCATCCGTGCCGAAAATCGGAAACATGGCCGCCAGAATCGAAACCAGGGTCGGGATAGCGAGCGCCACAGAGATCCAGAAGAAAAGCTTGCGCAGTGGCGCGGCGCAGGCGCCCGGGGAAGTCAAACGGCTCCAGTCGGAAGTCGAAAATCGATTCCGATTGGCCCAAAACACCGCGACAATCACCGCTGCGATGGCAAACGGCGGCGCCACGGTCACGTGGTTGATGAGCGCGTCGCCGGTCATCGCGCCGTTACTCTGTAGCGCCGGAGAAACCCCCGTGACGACCGCCGCGGTAAGACATCCGAGCCCCGCCAGGTTGACCGCCACGCGCAACCAGGCGACGAAGCCGCCTCGCACGCCGTGCTCGGCAGCCTTCGTGTGGCGGAAGGCGAGACGCAGCACCCCGTCCACGGCGATAATCGCCAAAGCCGCGAGAAAGACCACGGTCACCGCAGTGGGATAGCTCACCGCGGCCTCCCGGCGGTCGCGGCCGACAGGCGATCGACGGCACGGAACAGGTAGGCCAGCAGGAACAGCAACAGCAGCCCCGCCGCCGTGAGCCCGATGGCTTTCAGCAATCCGCGGTATCGCCAGCTCCGCGCGAGCTTCGCCTGGTAATCCACATCCAGGTTCTTCTCGAAGCGGTTCATGGTCCAGGCCGCTTTGCGATCGGAAGCCAGCGGCGAATCGACGCTCACCTTTCCGAAGAAGATCGCCGCCTCGGTGGAGTGGCAATCCTGACAGCCCTTCGCGCCGAGAGCTTGCGTGGCCGGACGCACGTCGTGCGCGATGGGCCACAGATACGGCTGCGCCTGCGCGTGGTCTTCGGCGCGGAGCCGGCCGCCATCCAGCCGGTGCAGTTGGCCGCCGGCGATGTAGACCGCCGGTCCCTGCGACGGCGCCTCCTCATCCAGAAGGTGCAGCACCTGCTCCACCCAATGATCGTCGGCGTTCAGCCAGCTTCCGTCGACAGTCAGCGGAGCGGCCAGCTTACCCTTGGCGAGAACTTTTTTCACTTCGTCGGGATGGAGCGGCTTCACCGTGCCATTCTGCAGCCGGCCCCAAAAAGCGGGCCAGACCAGCCGGTTGGGCGCGAGCTTTCCCTCTTCGTTGCGCGCGAACACGGGGTAATACAGGTGCGGGAGCGCCTCGGACCCCTTATTGACGTTGAACTCTCCGAGGCCGTGAGTCATGCCGTTCTTGAATTGACGCGTGCTCTGCTCCGGCAGCGGGCCGGAGTGGCACGCGGTGCAAGTCATCTTGGCGAAATGCAAAGGCGGAATGCCCTCATGTTCGGGATGCGGAGCGCCCATGGCGTTGCCTTTCGCATGGCAGCCCTCGCAAGTGAGGGCCGCGGACGCGCCGCCTTCATAGCCGCGCACCACCATGTGGTCAAGCCCATGGCGATGGCACTGGTTGCACCCGATGCCGCGCGCCAGGTGGATATCTTCGTGGCCCTTCCAGCGTGCCGCGCCGGTAAATGCCACGTCGGTATTAGTGTGGCAGTAGTAGCACTGGCTGGCTTTGGTGTCGCGCACGATATCGAAGGCCACCTTACCGCTGGGCAGGAAATTGGCGGGCGCGTACTCCACCTTGGGAATCTGGGCTTGCAGCGAGTCTTCCACGGAGTTGGGCAGCAGGTAATCGAATAGATCGGGCATCTGCGCGGCCGACCCCGTCACCAGCCCGAGCCCGCTCGCAGCCGCGGGAGCGTAGCGGAAATTCTGCTTCGCCACCTGGTTGGCGTACTCCGCCTGATCGTATGCCGCCGACGCATCGTGGCACACCAGGCAATTCGCCTCCAGCGTGCCGGAGACCAGCCAGCGCGCGCGATCGGCCTCACTATCGTGCTCTGCGGGGCCGAATCCGCCGGCCGTGCGCCCGCCGAAATGGATGGCGAATTCGCGCTCGCTCATGCCCATCTGCTGCGGCCTGTAGGTTCCCGGCCAGGCGCGGTAGGAAAGCGGAATCTGCGTCGCGGTTTGGCGATCCACCAGCAGCCACGGCTGCCCGTTGCGGCCGGCCGGGACATTAGACTGAGTTGCGTTGAAGTGCCATCCGCGGCCGATGGCCGCCACGTCGTGGCAATCGCCGCCGCAAGTCTGCGAGACCGAAAACGGCAGCGCGCGCCGGTCCCCAGGCTGGATGGTATCGCCCTCGGGATCCCGCAGCGGAATGATGTGGGCCGGTTGTCCTCGGCTGCCGGCGCTGTTATCGCCCAACTTGGGCT